>NZ_JANMZA010000195.1:0-12680 GCF_031382685.1 Chamaesiphon sp. OTE_8_metabat_110
CAGATGATGAATACACAGGGAGATTACTACCAAGATCGATCGAGTCCCTGTCCCCAAAAAGCAGTAAATTTGCTAACGGTAATATCGCCTAAAACTTTGGTTTGACAAGCAAGGCGGAGGTTTCTCGAAGAGGTGTGGGGCGGAAAACTGCGTCTGGCGATATCTTTCCAATTTGGTGCAGATACATCGCCCTCAATCTGCACCGCACAGGTGCCACAGGTGCCAATTCCCATACAATTCACGAACTTAGCATTACCATTGTAGAGATCTACCCCATTGGCGAGTAATACTTGGCGGAGATTAGCTCCAGTTTCACAGGTGAAGTTTTTTCCTTGGGCGGTGACTTGAGGCATGGGGTAGGGGATAGGGGATAGGGAATAGGGAATAGAGGTTAGAGGGTTTAGAGATCGAGACAGCGGGGAGGGTTTTGGCTGAACGAATCGCACTTAAACTTTTGCTGCATTTTTGGGCGAAATGTTACATTAACGAATAAATTTAAAGCTGATTCTATTTTCACGCAATTTAGTATAGTAGTCACTCCTTCTATTCCCATCTCCCAACTCCCATCTCCTATCTCCCATCTATATGCAGCAAATCCACATCTACGATACGACGCTCCGGGATGGCGCACAACGCGAAGGATTAACTCTGTCGGTGGAGGATAAGCTCAAAATTGCTAGACAATTAGATAAATTGGGCGTACCGTGGATAGAAGGTGGTTGGCCGGGTGCCAATCCTAAAGATGGGGAATTCTTTCGACGGTTGCAGCTAGAGCCGTTGATACAAGCGGAAGTCGTGGCTTTTTGCTCGACGCGTCGCCCTGGCGGATTGGCAGCGGAAGATAAAATGTTAGCGGCGATTCTAGCGGCAGGAAGCAAGTGGGTGACGATTTTTGGTAAATCTTGGGATTTACACGTTATCGAGGGCTTAAAGACCGATCTAGCTGAAAATCTGGCGATGATTCGGGACTCGATCGAGTACCTAATTTCCCAGGGTAGGCGGGTTATTTATGATGCCGAGCATTGGTTTGACGGCTATAAGGCAAACCCAGCATATGCCGTCCAAACACTGCAAACTGCGATCGCGGCTGGTGCGGATTGGCTGGTATTTTGCGACACCAATGGCGGGACAATGCCCCAGGAACTGATGCAAATTGTCAATGAGGTCATCGAGCGCGTCGATCCCAATCGGCAGCTCTTATTTGGCATCCACCCACACAATGACTGCGAGCTAGCGGTAGCCAATGCGATCGCGGCGGTGACTAGTGGCATCACCATGGTACAGGGGACGATTAATGGTTATGGCGAACGCTGTGGCAATGCCAATCTCTGCTCGATAATCCCTAATCTGCAACTCAAGCTCGGCTATTCCTGCTTGACTGATGCCAATCTCATCCGCTTGACGCAGGTGAGTAGATTTGTCAGCGAAGTCGTCAATGTCGCGCCCAATGATTACGCCGCATTTGTCGGTAAGTGCGCCTTCAGCCATAAAGGTGGCATCCACGTCTCCGCCGTCGAACGCAATCCCCTTACTTACGAACATATCGATCCTACCCACATCGGGAACGCTCGCCGGATTGCGATTTCCGAACAGTCGGGATTGAGTAATGTCCTCATCAAAGCTAGCGAAATGGGATTGACACTTACCAAGGAAGATCCACGCACCCGCCAGATTTTAGCCAGACTCAAAGAACTAGAGTATCAAGGCTATCAATTTGAAGGAGCCGAGGCAAGTTTTGAATTATTGATGCGCGAAATACTCGGTCAAACCTCGACGCTGTTTACGATTCAAGGTTTTCAGGTGCATTGTGCGATCGCAACTCAGAACCACCATTCCCTCGCAACCATCAAAATAGCCGTCGATGGTCAAAATATCCTCGAAGTTGCCGAAGGAAATGGCCCCGTATCGGCTCTAGATGCTGCCTTACGCAAAGCATTGAGTAAATTTTATCCAGAACTAACTAAGTGTTATTTAACCGACTATAAGGTGCGGATTATCGACGGTGGGGCGGGGACTTCCGCCGTGACGCGCGTGTTGGTGGAGTCGAGTAATGGGCTACATCGGTGGACGACGATCGGCGTATCTGATAATATCCTTGAAGCTTCTTATCAAGCTGTCGCTCAAGGCATCGAATACGGCTTATTGGTTAAATCTCCTCAAACCTGTAGTTTAGTGGATGTCAAATAATTGAAAGTACTCAACAAAAAATTCCAGCTTTAAAACGTAGTAACCAAGAAACTATTCAGGAGTTTAATCGATCGTGAACAAACAACCAATGATGCCAGATCCATCCGCAGATCGCTGACTTCTTGACAACTTACGGCAAGCTCGACTAAGTTTTGAATAAGTCGATCTGCAAGTAGAAGAAATAGTAGCTAAGTTTGATGAATTGATTCGTCATCAAAAATTGCAGCGCATTAAACAGAAGCAAAAAATGTAGCTCGGTGTAAAATTATATCAACGACAGTAGCCCAAGTCGATCGTCAGGCGATCGAAACCAACTATCATATGTAGCGGTACTTACGGATACTGTCTGCACCTCACACTCAAGTCAGCTATCGCATTTTAAATAAATCATGGGACTAGTTATCGCCACTGTCAATATGAAAGGAGGTGTCGGTAAAACTACCCTCACCGTCAATCTCGCTGCTTGTCTTGCCAAAACGCACGGCAAGCGGGTGCTAGTTATAGATCTAGACACTCAGATTAGTGCGACACTGAGCCTGGTGACACCTCAAGACTTTTCCAAAATTCGCCGTGAAAAAAAGACGATCGCTTATTCGATCGCCAAAGTTCTCAAACCAAATACTCGTTATAAATTTGAGACTAAAGATCTAATTACTCCTGATGTCTGCTGGGTCAAAGGGTTGGATTTATTAGCTGGAGACATCGATATTTATGATGAATTTCTAGTGTCAGAAAAACTGCATCAAGAAACCATCGAAAATCCCAATACAGATTTTATCGATGTTTGGAATGGCTTTGAAGGTTCTTTGATCAAAGATATTCTCGCTTCAGTCATCGATGACTATGATTATATTATTTTAGACTGTGCCCCTGGTTACAATCTTTTGACTAGAAGCGGGATTATGGCTAGCCATTTTTATATCATGCCAGCTCGTCCCGAGCCATTATCGCTGGTCGGGATGCAATTACTAGAGCGCCGAATTGCTAAGCTAAGGGAAACTCATGAAGGCGACAAAAATTGCTTAGAAAGTAGTCTATTGGGGATTGTGTTTATCTTATCTGGCAGTTCGTTATTTGCCCGATATTACGATCGGGTGATGGAACGAGTTACCCAAGATTTTGACGATAGTAAAATATTTCAAACCCGCATTCCCATGGATGTAAACGTGGCGAAAGCGATCGATAGTTTTCAACCCGTCGTAATTGAAAACCCGACATCGGCTGGTTCTAAAGCTTTTATGAAATTGAGCCAGGAGTTATTAACCAAATGTCAACAAATTTCGGGCATTTAAGGGCTTGTCATCAAACAGTGCCCAAGTAATCGGACGGGTGGACACCGCTACATCGCCTAAATTTGTCTTGACGCGCGATCGAGTCGGTTGTTTGTAACTATGCCAGCAAAGGATTATCATAGAATAGAGCATAAAAATATACTTCTACATAAAATCATGGATATCCTTACTTTAGGCTGGGTCTCACTATTAGTCCTGTTTAGTTGGTCGATTTCGATGGTCGTTTGGGGTCGCAACGGTTTCTAAATCAAGCGTTATGTTTGCGCTTAGTTACAAACACTCAACACAAGTCGGCTGTTGCTCCGTTTCTAGATCTCAATCCCCCAACCCCCTTTCCAAGGGGGCTTTAAAAGTCCCCCTTTCCAAGGGGGATTTAGGTGGATTTACCCACTGAAAACGAAGCAATTAGACTTTTCAGACACCCTCTTAAGCAGCAATCAACTGTCGGTAATCTTGTAAAAATTTCTGAATCGCAGGCTCGCGATCGAGTAGAGTGACTAGATTGCCCAATTGACCGCACGAACGCATCAAACCCAGCAAATCCGACACATATAACTGTACCCACTCAGCAGTTGCCACCTGAGTCAGCCAACAAAAAGCATGATAGGCTCGATCGACATCCGCAGTCGCCTGAATAGTTAACCCAATTGTCGTGGCATAACGCGCCGACGGTTCCGTCGGAAAGGAAATGTGCCTCCCCTTCCCTGCCAAAATGGATGCTAAATCTGGCAACATTTGATATGTTAGCAGGAAGGCTTGAAATTCGGCATTAGCTGCCAGTCCGATCGCAGGTGCCAAGTCCAAGCCACTATAGTGGAGGTTACTAGCCATCATCCACGATCGCGGCGAACACCAAGCAGGCTGATGCGGATCGATCTTGTGCAACAAACTCGGGCGAAAAGATAAGAAAGCAATAATCTGCTCGTGAACGCTGTGCCCGAGTGCATAAGCCTTAAAGCTTTCAAAGTCCGGTTCTACTTGCAAGTGCAAGAACCGATTTGCCAGTGGTGCGGGCATATCAAATACCCCGGCTCGATCCTCTTTGCGGTTGCCAGCAGCCCACACAAACCATCCCTCGGGCACCAGATAAGAACCCACTCGGCGATCCAAAATCAATTGCTGTGCCATCCCCTGCATCGCTGGTGGAGCCATATTAATCTCATCGAGAAACAAAATACCGCGTCCTTGCTGGGGTAAAAACTCGGGTGGAAACCACTTGGAAACACCATTTTCGGCAACAGGTAGCCCGCGCAAATCGGTTGGTGCCAACTGACTCAACCGAATATCGATAAATTCGAGCTGATGATTGACAGCGATTTGGGCGACGATACTCGACTTACCAATTCCCGGCGCACCCCAGATCATCGTGCTAATCTTTAAATTGTTGGTGATAATGCGATCGAGATAGGTCTTTAAATCTTCGGGATTCATGGGAGCGCAGGTAGTAAGGTGTGCAAGATGGATGTCTATAATTGCTATGTCACCGAGAAAAACAGGTATGAAGCCTCCTCATTGATGTCGTTGCGGGTTCCCCGCACCGCTGGAAAATCCAACAAAATTATCGATAGATTCAATCCTCTGTCCTTGGTGAATCGCAGACGCTACAAAGGACAGAGGAGAAGTAATAATTAATTATTGAAACCTTCACCATTTCAATAATTTGCGCAACTGTTCGCGGATCTGTGTTGAGGTGCGAGCATTACTAGCAAAGGAGTCATAAATCAACCTGTCTAGTTGGCTCCCTTGACGATGTACCGCCGATATTTGCTGCCACATCCGCTCGATTACCTCGGCTGATGTATTGAGATGTCTGACTACAGCCAGTCGTAATACCTGCCAGTCTGTTGCGGCGAGTTCCGCTAGTTGTGCGGTTGCTGTAGACGGTTGTTTTGCCAGCCACAGCGATTGAGCTGCCGATTCAGTGGGTGCTAAGTGCATCTGGAGCGCCAATCGGGCAGTAATGTGCGGATGTAGGGCAACTAATGTGACGAACATGGGATCGTCAACTCGTCCGTATTTATGCAAAATCTGTTCCAATACCACGATTGGTGTCTGGACATTTTCAGCAACGATCTGCGCGACATTACTACCAATATCGACAATTTGAGCGAGTAAATGCGCTGGTGTCTGAGGATGTGCCGCCACAGCGCGAATCAATTCTCGATCTTGAGCGCGAGATTTGCGGGCGAGGTTTTCGAGTAGCAGGCTAGGAGTATGCGGATTGTAAGCTACTGCCAGCCAGAGACTATAATCCTGCCGCTCCACGGCATACTCCAGGAAGTTAGTCGGAACGCCTTCGCATTGCAGCAAACTGGTTAGTGTCGAGTGCGGGATGTCGGCAACTAAATTTAGTTGTTCTAACTGGAGGAGCTTGAAAACTGGGTTATCGAGCAACACTTCGGGAAAATCAACACCCAATTGCCAGAGGGTGTCTGTCGGAGTGTTCGGATTGCCAGCCACTAGTCGCCGCAGTTCCCAATCTGGTGCTGTGGCAATTTGACTCAATAATTGGGGATTGGTATTTGGGTTAGTGGCAAGCTGCGCTGCCGATCCTGGTGGATCTGTAGTAGGCGGAGTTTTCCCCACTACTCCCTGCTTCATATTTACATTCATGCTCGATTTACCGATCTCTCGCTTACTCACTCATCGCTTAGAGTACCCACGCCACTAGTAAAAGATAGAGGTGTCGATCGAAATTATCCCAGAATCGATCGATTCAACCGAAAATTTGACTCGATGCTCCACAGGAGCGGCTACGCCAACGATTTCAGTATTTTTGCTCAATTAAAGTGTGAAATGTAGCATTTGTTGATGCTCTGGCGATAGACTAGCAGATAATTATGCTACACATCATCTACCTTATCAATCACTCCTAATGCTCCAATTGCATCACATTTTTAGGCGATATAGATTCAAATGATTAGAATTCCCTTCGATCGGTGTGTGATTATCACCACGCTTAACTTTGCGCAGATTGCAGATCGATTAGAAAGTGCGATTTACGACCCGATCTTTTCAGCGCAGCAAAATACCAACTCTCCGCCAACTAAGCAGCGTTATTTCGGGCAAATTCAAGGTTTTAAATTTTTAGCCAATCGTATCATTGGATACAAACATTTTCACTTGCCAGCATTCTTATCGCCGACGATCGAAGGTAAGATCGATAGTCTCCATCATGGCTATGAGATTTCTCTAGTCATCAAGCTCCACAATATGACGGTGGCACTACTCTTGACTTGTCTGGGCGGACTATTTGCCACACTGTCATCAGTACTTGACAATATTTTTGCTGGCATTAGAAACTATCAGTATGTGACGACCGTCCAAGTTATCGCACTCGTCTATGTGGTAGTAATTGCTTACTTCTACTTTGAAGCTTGGCGTGCCACCAAATTTTTTAGGACGCTGTTTGTGAAAAAATTTGTCGGAAATATCGACAGCGGCGTTGTCGATCGAGCCATGTGGCATTCAAATTTCGATCTCAAAGATGTCCGCAAGTCCCGCGCAGTCGGCGATCTCCTGCGAAAAAACTTACCATCATTTCCCACCGATTCATCAACGCCCGATCGTACTGACTATCCCAAAGCTGAGTAATACGCCCAGGTCGCTTCAAAAAATAAGAAGGCACGATTGAACGATCGTGCCTTCTTATTTAGTTTACAGTAGTGGGCAAGGAGGGATTCGAACCCCCGACCTTCCGGTTCGTAGCCGGACGCTCTATCCACTAAACTACTCGCCCCCGCCAGAGAACAATCATAGCACACGTTATCCCAATCATGCAAAACTTTTCTGAAGATGTCCGATCGCCCTTGGATTCTCCACTCACGCATTTGAACGATCGCGGTGAAGCCATGATGGTAGATGTCGCCGACAAAGCTATCACCAAGCGCACAGCCGTCGCCGGGGGACAAGTCCGCATGTCTCTGGGCACCCTAGAAGCGATTCTGGCGGGTAACGCTCCCAAAGGTGATGTTGTGAGCATTTCCAAGATTGCAGGCATCATGGCGGCGAAGCAAACCGCCAATCTGATTCCCTTGTGTCACCCGCTCCCCTTGAGTCAAGTGAGTGTCGAGCTAACACCCGATCGCGAGTTGCCAGGATTTCAAATTCGATCGACTGTCACGATTAAAGCCGAAACTGGCGTAGAAATGGAAGCACTCACCGCAGTCTCGATCGCTGCACTAACCCTATACGATATGGCTAAAGCCCTCGAAAAATCGATGCAAATCGAAAATATTCGCTTGATTAGCAAGACTGGCGGGAAGTCGGATTTTCAGGAACTAGGGAATAGGGAATAGGGAATAGGGAATATGTAAAAGGTAAGAGGTAAGAGGTAAAAGGTAAAATTCGACGTTGCTAATTTAGAGCATAATTATTCGTTTGTTAACTCCCCGTCCCCCCCTCTCCCAACTCCCAATTCCCATCCCCCAACTCCCCTTGTGAAACTGTGAAAAAACGGGTTACTCTTACATTCCCCAAACGGGTGGTTCAGATGCCAGTTGCCTATCGGCTGGCAAAAGACTTTAATATTGCGGCGAATATTTTGCGCGCACAGGTAGCGCCCAACCAAATTGGGAAGCTGGTAGTAGAATTAGCTGGAGATATCGACGAACTCGACGCTGCGATCGATTGGATGCGATCGCAAGGTATCCAGGTTTCGACAGCGAATAAGGAAATCTATGTCGATGAGGAGATCTGCGTCGATTGTGGGTTATGTACGGGCGTATGTCCGACGGAGGCGCTCAATTTAGAACCAGAAACTTTTAAGCTCAACTTTACCCGATCGCGCTGTATCGTTTGCGAACAGTGTATCCCCACTTGTCCGGTGGGCGCAATTTCTACCAATCTGTAGGGGTGCTGGCTGTAACTATTTGGTAGCGGTGGGATGGCTCGATCGTCTGTGTTAAATCGCTAATTCGGTTTATGATATGGGTAAAGAGTATTAAGATTTATAGACAATTTTGATTATTACGACCGATCTAGGCAATGAAGGTGCGATCGCGACTAGCTGGAATGCCCTCCAGCCGATTTGGCAGGGAGGAGCGGAAGTAGTGCGATCTGGGTTGCCACATCAGCAGCTACCGCCAGCATGGCAGATTTTATTGCTGGGTGACGGTTCGCCGACGCGACACTTGCAACTATTGACAGGCGAACCCACAGAGGTAGATGTCATCGATATGTCGGCAATCGGCATGGATGACGATCGTGCCCCCAGTTCGTTGCAGGTAGTCCCAGGGCCGCGAGTTCGCCGTCAAGTCTGGCTGCGAACCGCTTCGGGGCAAAGGCTAGCTTATGCGACTTCCTGGTGGGAAGCCAGACATGTAGATGAGTATCTAGAGAATAAATCTTTGCCAATTTGGGCGAGTTTAGCCAAGCTCCGCACGGAATTGTATCGAGATGTCCAAGGGATCTATTATGGCGATTCGCCAGTGCTGGCGCAGGCTTTTGGGGAAGCTGGGCCATTTTGGGGTCGTCACTATCTGTTCTGGCATCACGGACAACCATTGACGCTGATCTATGAGGTATTTTCGCCCTATCTTCAGCAGTATTTAGGAAAGCTCGATCGCACTGAGGTTTGAGTATAAAATCGGGCAAGCTTCTGCCGCAGAAAAGTTTGCGGATGACTCAGACAAATAAACGATCGGGAGCCATCGACGATCGTTAATTCATCAAATTAGGGTAGGGGTAATTCATGAATTACCCCTACCCTAATTTGATGAATAATTTAGAGAGTATCTGGATCGATTCCTAATTCTCGCAGTTTGGCATCCCGTTTACTTTTCTCGCTCTCCAATTGCTGCTTATCTGCAAGCAGCAGATCCCGCTCGGTAGCGACATTATCGAAAGTTTCAAAAAGTCGTCCGTCGGGATGAGTAATCTGGAAATCGTCCCCAATTAACCGAAAACTAATCCCCAAACGTGGACTAGTCCAATCGCCCATCGATTCAATGCGATCGAGAAAAAAGTCATCACTGCGCTGATAGCCTTTGAGAATCGATCGATCTGGATCGTAGATATAGTATTCTTCCACGCCACACCGCGCGTACATTTGCAACTTCCGCTCCATTTCGCCCTCCTTATTACCTGGAGAGAGAATCTCAAATACCACCTGCGGCGCAAGATTGTCTTCTAGCCACTGCTTGTAAGAACCTCGATCGCCTTTAGGTCTACCAAAGACTACCATCACATCAGGAGCCACGCGGTATTTGGGATTACCTTCGACGGGATACCACAATAAATCCCCCGCCACAAATACCCGCTCATCATCGCGAAACAACCAATCTAGGTTGGTTTTGATGACAGTAATCCACTGAAATTGCTTGGTATTATCTGCTATTGGTTGCCCATCGCTATCTGGATAAACGATCTGGTTAGTAGCTAACATTATAGTTTTGCTCTTTAGTTAATATGCACGATTAAAATTTATGATTGATATATTCAAGTTTGGTGCTGAGTAACGTATTCGCGCAACACGCGATTGATGCTAGTTTGATAACCCTCATCTTGTGGATGATTATTCTTAAACCAGTCTAAAAGATCGGCATCTAAACGTAGTGTGATCTGCTGTTTGATTGGGCGATAAAACACTCCCCGCTGGGCACCGCTCCAATTATGCACTTTGGGTAAATCATCAGTGTTAATTTCAGTTTCTGGCAAATCAGCTAAAGCATCAATCTCAGCCTGGATCTCTAATGGTACCGGATTAGAATGTTTCTTCTTCATAGGCTTTTCGACTTATGTAACTACTAATATGTAGCTACATATGCCTCTTGTCAAGAGAATTGAGTCAAACATTAGTTTTGTGGGTACTCTAATGTTGACGATCGCTTTGAAAAATTGTGACTTTATCCATAGAACAGATAGCCGATCTCTTTGCTGGCTTAGAAAAGTTGCCGAAGGCAGTAAATCGGGAGCCGACGTTTATGGAAATTGCAGGCTATCCACATTTCGAGAATGTCTGTAGCAATATCCTCGCGTTTTACTTGCAGCCTAGCAATAATCATGGCTTTGGCACACTATTCTTAGATGTTCTAGCAGCACTCGTTGATGAAGAAATAGAAATTGACGGGCAGGGTATTGATGTAAGGCGTGAAGAACTTACTGGGAATGGAAAACGTATCGATCTAGTGATTGAATCAGATAACTATGTTTTTGGGATAGAGAACAAGATCTTTGCTGGTTTGTATAGTCCTTTTAGTGATTATTCAAATCATCTCGAATCAATGAGTAACGGTCGCCCAGTTTACAAAATACTATTGTCTTTACGTTCCGTACAGTCATCGCCTCAATTATATGGTTTTTATCCTATCAGCTACGAAATCTTATTTCAGAAAGTATTAACTAATGTTGGTTTATGTTTCTTGACTTCACATGAACCTCATACAACGTTCTTGAGAGACTTCATTAAAACTATTCAAAATCTACAACAAACAACTGCTATGGATCTGCAAAGATTAGAATACTTTCGGAGCAACCAACAAAGTATTTCCGCTTTACTTGAGGAAGTAGACGGATTTCGCAAGGACATGCGAATGAAAATACAGCAGTTGAAAGAGGTCGTTGAGTTAGAGGGTATTGCTTATCCCGTCCAATCAGGTTTATGGAGATCGTCAAAGGATTTGATAGATGTTATCTGGTACACAGTTAAAATAAATGAATCATTGCTGTGGATACAGTTTGATATTTATCTAACACCAGCAGGTTGGAAGATTCACTTCTGGAATCGAAAAGGCAGTCGCAAGCAAGTTGAACAATGGCTTCAAAGTCAAAAAATTGAATTCGTTGAAACAAATGCTGGGAATATTTGGAGACTTGTTTACAGTGGCACCGAGAATAACAAGTCATATGCAGCAGAGCTAGAAGACGTAAGAAGATGGACACTTGATATGTTTGACAGACTAACAACAACTACATCTACCGTCGATCGATCCACCGACCTGAATATCAATTTCAGAACATCGAGTTCTGCGGTTACTGAGGTTGCTCCGTTGAATTGACTCGAAACCCCGATCGCCTATAAATAACAAGCCTTCTAGCCCTCATGCCGAGCCACACGTACCCCCCTAAATGTGATAAAATTGAACTAATGAGTTAGTACAATTATCAAGCTGGACGGAGCAATTCATGACTACTTCCCAAGAGCGAATCGTCCCTACAGATCTAAGACTTGAGATGTCTCGCTCTTACCTGGAATACGCCATGAGCGTAATCGTAGGGCGGGCACTTCCCGATGCCAGAGACGGTTTGAAACCAGTCCACCGCCGTATCCTGTATGCGATGCACGAATTGGGTTTGACAGCCGACAGGCCCTTCAGAAAGTGCGCGCGGGTAGTCGGGGAAGTCCTCGGTAAATACCATCCTCACGGTGATACCGCAGTGTATGACGCGCTGGTGCGGATGGCGCAAGATTTTTCGATGCGAAATCCGTTGATTAACGGACACGGTAACTTTGGTTCGGTGGATAACGATCCGCCAGCGGCGATGCGGTATACCGAGTGTCGTTTGCAAGCTTTGACGATGGATGCTGTCTTACGAGACATCGAGGCGGAGACAGTAGACTTTGCGGATAACTTCGACGGTTCGCAACAGGAACCGACTGTTATGCCAGCGCGGATTCCGCAGCTATTACTCAATGGCTCGTCGGGAATTGCGGTGGGGATGGCAACGAATATTCCGCCTCATAATTTAGGCGAATTGATCGATGGGGTGGTGGCACTAATTCATAATCCGGAGATTACGGATATGGAATTGATGCAGTACATTCCAGGGCCGGATTTTCCTACGGGAGCGCAGATTTTAGGGACGACGCCGATTAAGGAAGCTTATGCTACTGGACGCGGATCGATCGTGATGCGCGGGGTGGCAAATATTGAAACATTAGAATATAAAGGCAGACCCGATCGCGAAGCGATTATTATTACGGAATTGCCGTTCCAGACAAATAAGGCAGCCTTGATCGAACGGATCGCCGAAATGGTTAACGACCATAAGTTAGACGGGATTTCCGATATTCGGGATGAGAGCGATCGCGATGGGATGCGGATCGTGATCGAACTCAAGCGGGACGCTTATCCCCGCGTGGTGCTGAATAATCTTTACAAACAAACGCCAATCCAAAGTAACTTTGGTTGCAACATGTTGGCGCTGGTAAACGGCGAACCCCAATTACTCAGCCTCAAAAAATTCCTGACCGTTTTCCTC
>NZ_JANMZA010000216.1:0-20904 GCF_031382685.1 Chamaesiphon sp. OTE_8_metabat_110
CGGAGGCTTCTTTCTTGGGTAACAGATCCAACGCGCCGCTGTTTTCGCTCCGTCAAACTCATCCTCGGTAAACTTGCCGATGCGATCTATGAAGGTCGTCACGTTCAACTCGAAGGTGCCGATGTCGATCCTTACGACGGCTATGAAGACGTAGAAGACGACTTCGAGGAAGAAGGCGAATTTGCGGAAGTTGCTAGCGAGGAAGGCGGCGAAGGCTAGAATTAGGTATTGGGTGTCAAAGATTTTTGTACTCATCACTTAATTAAGTGGTATTGGGGTAAAGGGAGCAGTTGGGCTATCGCTTACCGACCAAAGGTTTAAGGGCAAAAAAGAGTAAATACTTTTATTTACCCTTTACCCTTTACCCCTTGTCTCGATCTGCGAGCGCGAATCGCTACCCTTTACCCTGCTACATATCTACCCACAACCATCTCGAATACAGATAAAGAAAAATGGCTGAAATAACTGCAAAGATGGTGCAAGAGCTGCGGAAAAAAACCGACGCACCAATGATGGAATGCAAGAAAGCACTCACTGAAACCAGTGGCGATCTCGAAGCAGCAGCAGACTGGTTGCGGAAATCCGGCGCAATTAAAGCTGATAAAAAAAGCGATCGAATTACGGCTGAAGGCTTGGTAGAAAATTTTACTCAAGCTGATGGTAAAGCTGGCGTACTAATCGAACTCAACTGTCAGACTGACTTCGTAGCGCGGAATGATGATTTCAAAGCTTTAGCACAGAGCTTGAGCAAACAGGCGATTAGCGCAGATAGCGTTGAAGCACTAATGGCTCAACCTTATGCTGCCGATGCCAGTATTACTGTAGATGCCGCTCTCAAACTGGCAATTGCTAGAATTGGCGAAAATCTGAATGTGCGCCGCTTGGCTAACTATCAAATTGCAGCGGGGACCGAAGGTGCTGTCGATTGCTACATCCACACTGGCGGACGCGTTGGTGTCTTGATCGAACTCGACTGTGCATCTGCAAAAGTTGCCGAGAGCGACGATTTCAAAGCTTTAGCACGGAACCTGGCAATGCAAGTTGCGGCATGTCCCAACGTTGAGTATATCAATGTAAGTGAAATTCCTGAAGCGATCGCCAGTAAGGAAAAAGAAATTGAAATGGGACGCGATGATATTGCCAATAAACCCGACAACATCAAAGAAAAGATCGTCCAAGGACGCATCGACAAGCGACTCAAAGAAATGACCTTATTAGATCAACCCTATATTAAGGATCAGAACATCTCTGTCACTGAGTTAATCGGACAGACTGCCAAACAGTTAGGTGAAGGCATTACCGTTAGTCGGTTCACACGCTTTATTCTCGGTGAAGGGATCGAGAAAGTAGAATCTGATTTCGCTGCTGAAGTTGCCGCTCAAATGGGAAAAATGTAATTTCAAGTAAAGTAAATAATTGGGATAGGTCTAGATTCAGACCTATCCTTTTTAGTGGGAACAGATCTCCGACTTCTTCAATAAGTCGGGTCTCTATTAGTCTATTAGTAGCGCTCTAAAGATCTTAACTTGACATACTACAGACAGATATTTCGTAGGGTGGGCACTGCCCACCATCTATGTTTCAGGCAGAATCTATTTTATAAATAATTGTACCTACCTACTTACTATAGATAGCGATTAAATTAATAATTCAGATAGTTGTTTTAAATCATAATCGATATTATTAAAAACAGGAATATCCGTAAATTCAGACAATTCGCGCAAAAATAGTGGCGAACTCGAACAGACACCAGAAATCGCATCAGGAACTAGCCCAAATTCATGCTTGAGGATATTCAATCCGCCAATCGCTCCAAAAGTATCGGGAGCGGCAAAGATGAGCTTGTGAATTCGCGATCGCACGTCTGGAGACTTGAGTAATAATGCTGTTTCTCGCTGGAGAATTCCATCAGCTAATTCAACACACCAATAATTTTTAGGATTATTAGCATATTTGAGATCTAAATCATTGAAGATTTTGACTACTTCCTTCTCTGCTAATAGATAAGTAGATGGATAGCCAAAATGGGTAAAATCATTGACGATCGAGGCTCCCGCATCCTGCATGTGCAGAATATCTTTGAGGCTGGCAGTACCAGTCACTTTCGAGGCACGCACGTCATATCCCATCGTCGTCAATGCCCAACAACAAGCCGTCGCACTAGTACTCTTACCAGAATTCATACTAGTACCAATAAATAAGATTAGCTTCGATCGATCTTCTTTCTTTTCGGTTTTCTTAGGGCTAATTAATGAATAGTTACGCGTATTTACGACTTCACCATTAGAGTCGCAGATATAACCCAGAATTTTAACTTGAGTAGGTTCTTTAACTGATGAATTTTTGACTTGAACCTGACCGATAATACCCGATCGAGCTAACAAATCGACTTTGGGTTCCATCGATTGGGGAATCGTGCCCTCATAAAAATCCGGCGCATAGCGATTGCCAAATACAAAGATCGCCGTCGAACCTTCATTGAGGCGATGAATTCTCCCTGACTTATTTTCAAGTTCGGTATGTTGACCGAGGCGGGTGATTTTGCCATAGACGACATCACCATTTTCTGGTCGCTTATCCGAAAAATTATAATGTTTGATTTGCTTTCGACTAATCGTATACGCAGCACTTGGGAGAATATACCAGTCAGGAATCTTGTGCATTCGATCGAGCAAAAACGACTGGCACTATCTTCTCGCAATCGCATCGATCGATGGTGTGATGTTTTACGCAATCGAGGATACTTTTGACGATCGACTATCGATCTTGAGATCCAGGCGATGCAATCGTTCAATCGCGCTCGACAAAACAATAAGCGATCGAATGATGTCAACTCGCGCTAGGATTTTCCTAAATGCTAGACTCAAACATGCCCGACACCATCCAGCCAATCGATATCATTATCCTCTCCAATGGCCCTGGCGAGGTCACAACCTGGGTACGTCCGGTGGTGCGAGCATTGCGCGCGGAATTGGGTGCAGACATAGCCAGAGTCAGGATTTCGGCAATCTTGTCCCCATGTCCGAATGCTAGCGGTAAAGAAGTCCAAATTTTGGCAAGTTATCCAGAGATAGATCGAGTCCAGGGTGCCGAACACTTTACCAATTTTTTAGTGTGGGGTAAAACTGCCGATGGTTGGGATTGGCGGAGCAAAGGGATCATTATCTTTCTTGGTGGCGATCAGTTTTTCCCGGTGGTAATTGGCAAACGATTGGGGTATCAAACCGTCGTTTATGCCGAATGGGACGCCCGCTGGCATAATTTAATCGATCGATTTGCGGTGATGAATGCGGAAGTGATGGCTAAAGTCCAGCCGCAATATCTCGATCGATTTACGATCGTGGGTGACTTAATGGTTGAGAGTCAAAACGCGATCGATCCCGAACCAAATCCTGCCGCCAACGCGGATATTCTCATTGGATTATTACCGGGTTCTAAGTCCGCAAAATTAGGGATGGGCTTGCCATTGATGCTCGCGATCGCCGAATATATTCAAGCGACTAATCCCCGTGTCAAATTTGCGATTCCAGTCGCGCCGACGATCGATCTGGCTACCCTAGCCAGCTATGCCGATCCTACCAAGAATCCGGTCATTGCCCTCGTCAATGGTGCAACTGCAACTTTAGAACATGATGGCAACCAGCCATATCTCAAAACTAGTAAGGGATTGACAGTTTCACTCCACACCGAATTTCCCGCCCACGATTTACTCTCCCAGTGTACGCTGTGTCTGACGACGATCGGGGCAAATACGGCTGAATTAGGCTCGTTAGGGGTGCCGATGATAGTTTTGATTGCGACGCAACAAATAGACGCCATGCGCGCCTGGGATGGGGCGTTAGGGATCTTGGTTAATTTACCTGTGGTCGGTACGCCGATCGCCAAAATTATCAATTCAATTCTGTATTATAAGTTTCGCGATCGCAAGTTATCATGGCCGAATATTTGGGCGCAGCAACGAGAAATCGTCCCGGAATTATTGGGTCGCCTGGATGCGAAAACTGTTGCTGATTTTACGATCGATTATTTGGAACATCCTGAGAAGTTAGCTGCGATGAAGGTGGAGTTGCGCCGGGTTCGTGGGGAGGCGGGGGCTGCTGATAAGTTAGCTGCGATCGTTGCTGGTTTGGTAGATTGAGTTCGGGATTGCGATCGACAGATATTGTATCGACTTGGTACTGTCTGGATTTGATGATTACGAAATATCAGTATTTTACCTAATTGAGCGATTTTACTATTTCAATTAGCAGGTGGAACTCTTTGTAATAATCTTTCTCGTTTGTTTTGACGTAATTCTGAATCAATTTGAGAAATTGCATCATCCAAGAACAGATTATATAGTTCTAGCTGACGGTTACTTTCCCGCAATCTGTCGAGACATCCCAGTAGGGTGGGCAGTGCCCACCAACTAGGTTTCAGGCATAATCTATTTTGCAAATAATTGTGCCTACCTGTTTAGAAGTTACCAATCTAAATAACAGGTAGGGGTAATTCATAAATTACCCCTACCTGATGCTTGAATCGATCGTATCTTAAATTTAGATACTCAAACGTTGATAGATCTCGTCTAAATGCTTGAGATGTTGAGTAGGATCGAAACAATGGTCGATCTCGGCTGTCGTTAGATGTGTGGTGACACGGGGGTCACTGGCGGTTAGTTTGCGGAAATCTCCGCCTGTGGTATTCCAGACAGCCATTGCATTAGATTGAACGATCGAGTATGCTTCTTCTCGATTCAAACCTTTGCCTACGAGCGCGAGGAGGACACTCTGACTAAAGACTACGCCACCATAGCAGTTGAGGTTCCGCGCCATGTTTTCGGGATAGATCAGCAGGTTCTTAATTAGGTTGGTGGTTTCGACCAACATGAAGTGCGTGATGATGCAGGAATCGGGCATACACACGCGTTCGACCGAACTATGGGAGATATCGCGTTCGTGCCATAAAGCGACGTTTTCTAGAGCTGCGATCGCATTTCCACGCAAGATCCGCGCCATCCCTGTCAACCGTTCGGAACGAATCGGGTTCCGCTTGTGGGGCATCGCGGAGGAGCCTTTTTGACCCTTAGAGAAGAATTCTTCGACTTCTAGGACATCGGTACGCTGGAGGTTGCGAATTTCGACGGCAAATCGCTCCATACTCGCGCCAATGAGGGCTAAAACTTGAGCGAATTCGGCATGAATATCGCGAGAGATAACTTGGGTAGAAGCAGCGTCTGGAGTCAATCCTAGCTTCTGACAAGCGATCGCCTCCGCACGCGGTTCGATATTGGCATAGGTACCGACAGCACCCGAAATCTTACCGACAGCAATTGTCTGACGGACTCGCACCAATCGATCGCGATTGCGGAGCATTTCTGCCAACCAGCCAGCTAATTTAAAGCCAAAAGTAATCGGTTCGGCATGAATCCCATGAGAACGCCCAATCATGACGGTATTGCGATGTTTTTGCGCCTGATACCGGATCGCTTGAATCGTTTCTTCTAATCGAGTCAGTAAAATATCGGTACTCGCGACCATTTGCAGAGCCAGCGCGGTATCGAGCACATCCGAACTAGTCATCCCCAGATGGATATATCGCCCCGCCGCACCGACATATTCATTAACATTAGTCAAAAATGCAATCACATCATGACGGACTTCTGCTTCAATTTCCAAGATGCGATCGACATCAAACTTCGCCTTAGCCTTGATTTCATCGACAGCATCCTGCGGAATGTGCCCTAATTCAGCTTGAGCTTCACAGACGGCAATTTCTACTTGCAGCCAAGTTTGAAATTTATAAGCATCTGTCCAAATTTCACCCATCTCGGGCAGAGTATAACGTTCGATCACTTGTCCGTCACTTGAATTCAACTAACTCAGTATAGCGTTCGATGTCTGGTGTGCGATCGCAATTTCTAATTGTAGCCAAGTTTGAAATTTATCAGCATCTGCCCAAATTTCACCCATACCGATCGAATCGATGTCTTATTTGACTAACAATCTTCTTTTGATGCTTGAACCGTCAGCCACAGTAACAACACCAAGATCGCCAAGATAAACACAGGCAAATTATCTAACCACAGCAAGCGATCGAACACGACCGCTCACCAGTCTGGTTAGACTTTTTGATATGCTGGAATCCAGACTTCAGAGATCGTATGGATAATTAACACGATCGCTAACAACAAAATTGAGATATCAACAGTCAATTGCTGAGTATTAAGCATTTGCACTCATTGCTCACAAGTCTTCATGGCATGGTTCCAACGTCCTCCTGAGTCCAAGCACGAATCAATCGCCAGAAAATCCGGATTGAAATCATGCGCGACGAATAGAGTGCCAAGATAAAGCAAAGAAATCAGCAACAAGACAGCTCCGAAAATCGTCAACTTTTTGCCAGAGGCTTTCATACGCCTAACTATTTATAAGACCGCCTGGATTCCGGATAACATCGCAAACTGGGTGAATAGTCCGATAATTGTCCGCATATTCCTTCACGGTAACAAACTAATCTGGATTTTAACCTAATACTTCTTTACCAACAGCTTGATATTTAGACCAACCAAATTGGGCGCGAGGGTCGGCACAATCGCGGATAATGATGCCGCGACTAGACGATCGCTCGAAGGCAACTAACAGCGGAATTTCAGTTTTAAATAGCGGTACTTTCGCCTCTTCCAACAGGATTTTAGCTTCTCGTCCAGTTTTGGTGCGCGAGTCTACTTGGGTGAGCAATACTTTGTACTTTGCGCCCCAGGTTTCTAATAATTCGGTCGTTTTAATGGTGGTATCGATATCGAGATGATTGGGTGTTGTCGGGACGATCAGTAGATCGCTACTGGCGACCAAATCTTTGAGTTCGTCTTGCTCGGGGCGGGCTTGGGTGTCGGTGATGATGTGCGTATACTTGCTGATAATGGCGGTCGCTCCAGCTTGGGATGCTACAATAAATGGTAATTTATCTTCGCGCGACCAGACTAGTGCCGAACGGTTGCGATCGGCATCAATGAGTAATGTCGGGGCGGTTTCCTGTAAATAGGCGGCAAGATGAATCGATGTGGTTGTCTTGCCGACACCACCTTTGAGCGCAGTAATAGTAATAATCATCGGCGAGCTGAGGAGAGCGTATAATTTCTAGCACCACTGTAAAGTGTCACGCGCAGACTCGATCGACCCCTTAACATAAATTAGAGGTCGATCTGCTACCGTCGCAGCAATTTCGATGAATTAGTAGGTCATTAAATACGGAGAGGAGAGGATTCGAACCTCCGTTAGGTGTAACCCTAAAACTGATTTCGAGTCAGCCACCATCAACCACTCGGACACCTCTCCAGGTAAATCCATAAACATCATACACTATTAGCGTGCCAACTAGCTACACTCCTTGGCAGAACCTCTCCCCTAGGGAATCGAGTGGGCGATTTCCTTACAGGAAAGCTCCGCGAACGAACCCGATCGAACTCGATCGCCTTTGTGATGACCGATTGCTCTATAGTAGTTGAACCTTTATCCGAATCGTCGCAAGTGTGCTCATGGCTGTCAGCAAAATTTCCCTCGGATCTGTCAAGCAACTCTTCAACAAACGCCGAGATCGGCTCTCAACAATACTATTGGGATTGGGATTAATTATTACATTAGGGTTCATCGCGATCGCTTTATTTGCCCCGCTGCTACAAGCACTGGGTTTAATCCAAGATTCACAAGACTTGCTCGGGGCGGCGATGCCACCTTATAACCCGATCAACCAAGCGCCCTCATGGCAGCATTGGTTTGGGACGAGTCGGGAAGGATACGACGTATTCTCACGGACGCTGTTTGGTACCCAGGCGGCTCTCCAAGTCGTGATTCTGGCAACGTCGATTAGTTTAGTAATCGGTGTGACGTTAGGCATGGTCAGCGGCTATCTGGGTGGTAGGCTCGATCGAGTGCTGTTGTTTGTGATGGATACGATTTACACGTTACCAGGACTACTGCTGTCGGTAACTTTGGCGTTTATCGTGGGTAGGGGTGTAGTCAATGCTGCGATCGCGTTGAGTATTTCTTATATTCCGCAGTATTTTCGGGTGGTACGCAATCAGACAGCCAGTTTGAAGATGCAAATGTTTGTCGAAGCGGCACAGGCGCTCGGTGCCTCTACCCGTCACGTTTTAACCAAGTATCTCTTTGCCAATGTAGTGCAGAGTGTCCCCGTGCTATTTACGCTCAATGCTGCCGATGCCATCTTAGTTTTAGGTGGATTGGGTTTTCTCGGTTTGGGTTTACCCGATGAGGTGGCAGAATGGGGGCACGATCTCAAGCAAGCTCTACCCGCACTCTCGACGGGGATTTGGTGGACGACATTCTTTCCCGGCTTGGCGTTGACGCTAATGGTAACGGGCTTATCTTTACTAGGTGAGGGGTTGAGCGAGTTGATTAATCCTCGGGATCGAGAGGGTAGAGGGTAGATGGGAGATGGGAGATGGGATCGATGAGTACAAGTGCGCGTAATTAACCATTGACATAAAGGTCTAACTTCACCCGATCTCTGTTTTAATAGATCTAACAAAAGAAAACACTTTTTGTCACTACGTTCGAGCGGTGTGATGCCGAATTGCATCTACCATCTGTCTCGCTAGCAAAGCCGCTGCGATCCTTCAGGGAAAGCGACAAGTGCTACTCCCTCCCATCTCCCATCTCCCATCTCCCATCTCCCCCATGACAGAAGTAATCGGCGTCGATCTAGGTGGTACGGCGATTAAATTAGGGCGATTTACCCAAGATGGTAAATGTCTTCAGTCATTGTCAGTGCCGACACCACAACCAGCTTATCCCGATGCCACGATCGACACGATGGTTTACGCGATCGAGAAATTAGCACCAGGTATGGTTGATATTAGCGCGATCGGGGTGGGCACGCCAGGGCCAGCAGATGCCGTAGGGCGAGTGGCGAAGATTGCGATCAATCTTGAGGGGTGGATCGATATTCCCGTGGCGACGTTGATTCAGTCGCGTACTGGCATCCCGACGATCGTCGGTAATGATGGTAATTGTGCGGGGCTGGGGGAAAATTGGCTGGGTGCGGGGCGATACTATCGCAATTCAGTCTTACTCACGTTAGGTACTGGTGTCGGTGGTGCGGTGTTTATCAATGGGGCATTGTTTACCGGACATGCGGGGAGTGCTGGGGAACTGGGCTTAATTACGTTCGAGCCGCAGGGGCATCCCTGTAAGAGTGGGAATAATGGCTCGCTAGAGCAATTTTTGTCTGGACAAGCAATTCGCCGCATGACGGGCAAAGAGCCGAAAGAATTGGGCATCATGGCGGCAGCAGGCGATCGAGATGCGTTAGAATTTTGGAATAATTACGGTCGAAATCTAGGAATTGGCTTGACGAGTATTATCTATATGCTCACGCCAGAAGTCGCCATTATTGGCGGTGGAATTAGTGCCAGTGCTAGGTATTTTTTACCCGCAGCCAAACAGGAAATCGATCGCCGCGTAATGGCTGTCTCGCGTCCGGGGTTCCAACTCATCGAGGCAGAACTAGGCAATCAAGCTGGCATCGCCGGGGCAGCTAAATTGGCATGGGAAATGCTAGCACGTCAAGCAGCCAAATCCACAAACTATTAAATCAATTAATAATTATTAATTATTAATTGGGTTTTTAGGATGGGGATTTAGCTGATGGAACCCTTGCTGATGTTCCCTCGTGAATAGCGTTCCACCAAGCAGCGGATTCAGGTTTTTGCTGGTGTGATAAATATTCGCGCCGACCTCCTTAATTATTATTTATTAATTATTAATTATCAAGTAATTCTCATGTCTTCAGAAGCGCAATTAAACATCTTCGGTCAAATCGAAACTACACCAACAGCATCTTCGTCAGCTCAGAGCTTCGAGCTGATTCCCACCAGTAGTACAATTCCGATTCCAGCAGGCACCTACAGCAACCTCACTCAACTAGCGAGTCATTGTCAGGTTTGTCATCGGTGCGAATTGGGTAACACGCGGATTAATGCAGTTGTCGGTAGGGGTAGCGAAACAGCACCGATCTTGATTGTAGGTGAAGGGCCAGGGCAAAATGAGGACGAACAAGGTTTGCCCTTTGTCGGTCGATCGGGTCAATTACTCGAAAAGATTTTGGCGGCTGTTAAACTATCGATCGAGCGGGATGTGTATATCTGCAATGTCGTCCGCTGTCGTCCGCCCGAAAATCGCGTGCCTACTCCCGCTGAAGTTACGGCTTGTAAGCCTTATTTACTCGAACAAATTCGCTTGGTCGATCCGAAGATTATTTTACTCACAGGTGCCACCGCCGTCCGCGCCATTACTGGCAAAAAAGACGGGATTACCAAAATTCGCGGTACCTGGATTGAATGGGAAGGCAGATGGTGTATGCCAATCTTTCACCCTGCGTATTTGCTCCGCAATCCTGCTCCGGATGTCGGTAAGCCCAAATGGTTAATGTGGCAAGATATCCAAGCAATCCGCGCTAAGTTAGATGAAGTTAGCGCGTAGAAATTTTCACAATACACTCTAGCGGCGTCTGCGGTACAAAGATCTGGCAACGCCAGCAACGGCGATGAGCGATTGCAGTCGATCGAGAGTTAGTAACTGTTGTCGGTAAAGCTGGCGGAGGTATCTAAGTTGAGAGCGACGCTCGGCAATACTAGTAGCTAGCGGTGTCGCTCGATCGACTTCACCATTACACCGATCGAACCAATCTGCCAAAGCACCGATTTGCTTGCGAAACTGCACTGTCCAGAGCGTTGCAATGAAGATAGATAGAGCGATCGTGCAATTGCAGAAAATAACAGTAGTAACTAAATCCATAACTGCGTCAAATTTGTCAGACTTAGCGATTAACCATGCCACGGCGGCGAAGACTGTCGAGATCGCCCCGTCCCAATTTAACGCAAAAAAAGTTTAAACAACTACTTGCCAAGTTTGAAACTATAGTGATAATATAAATAAGATGCAAAAAAGCATAACATAATCCTCGGTAGCTCAGTGGTAGAGCGGTCGACTGTTAATCGACTGGTCGCAAGTTCGAATCTTGCCCGGGGAGTACACCACAAAACAAAATTAATTACTCAATCGAGGCTAAAGTGAATAGTTAGTCTTAATTTTGGGTGTCTAGTAATAGAGTGGAAACAATCTGCTAACATAACAGTCCATAGGTATTGTCGGCACTCGATTTGAAATCACCACGATCGAGCGAATCGATATTTCAGTCCGATCGAACAGACCCAGAGGATTGCCAATACTAGTACTTGTCTGAGATTACCCAATGTTAAAATCTTTAATTCTCCCGATCGCGCTGTTGAGCATGAGCTTACCGATGGTAGCGCTGCCACCTTTACCAGCGCAAGCTTTACCCGAAGCGAAAATTGTTGAAAAGCTGCAAAAAGTACCTGTATTTACGATCACCAATGGGACGGGAAATTTCCTTCAGCAAAATGTGACAGCGGCTGGCAAAACGCGGACGATTACGCCAGTATTTATGGAGTTAAAAGATGCCGTAGTTTTTTTAAACAAGCTGAAAAAAGACCAACCCAAGCAGAGTAAAGTCGCCCAAGTCACTGTCGTCCCACTGAGTGAGATCTACAAATTACAAATCGACGCTCAGAAAAAATCTCAGAATATTAGTTTTGTGTTTTTCCCAACCGAGCAGCAACTCAAAAATGCTCAACTACTCAAGAAGCCTTATCAACCTAACGCTTTCTATCCAGTACCGCTGTTTATGATTGCCATCAAACAGCAGGATAAATATGTGACGGTTCAGGAAAATAATCTCACGCCATTATTTTTGAGCAAGCAACAAGCTCAGCAATGGTTGGATCGCGTGAAAAAGAAAGACCCTAAACTAGTTGCTAAAGCGGAGATCAAAGTTAACTATTTACATGTCGTTTTATCTGACTTTCAGAATCAAAACTATGCTGGACAAGAGCAATTAGTAATCGTACCTTCAGCCGAGAGTGTTGCTAGTATTCGCAAGCTTCAAGCAGCTCAGCCTAAACCCAATGCCCCAAAGACAACTACACCTAAAAAATAGGTACACTCATTGCTAGTTAACGGACGCGAACTATGGGCGTGGCGTAGATGGGCGATAAGCCTTGCCAAACTTCACCAGATTGAAGTGCGAGAAATTGATTGGCTGTTACAATCGATCTCCGATCTCGATCGACTCACCTTGCGACTAGAATCGATCGGGAATGAAGAATCGATCGAGCTAGAAATGTCACTCGATCGATTGTCAATATTATGGCTCGATCGAGTTGAGCATAACCGTCCAGTTCAGTATTTAGTTGGCAAAACGTTCTGGCGGGAGTTTGAGCTAATAGTTTCGCCAGCGGTATTAATTCCGCGTCCCGAAACCGAAATGACGATCGATATCGCCCTTACCAAGAGTAATCACACCCAACAGCAAGGGATCTGGGTAGACTTGGGCACGGGTAGCGGCGCAATCGCGATCGGACTGGCAACAACGATGCCGACAGCGACAATTTATGCTGTAGACTGTAGTGCCAACGCACTGGAAATTGCCCAGATTAATGCGACACGACTAGCAGTAAGCGATCGAATCCAGTTTCACCACGGCAGTTGGTGGTCGCCATTACCACAGATCCAGGGCAAGGTCGCGGGAATGCTCTCCAATCCGCCCTATATTCCCTCTGAGGAGGTATTGCGGCTGCAACCGGAAGTTTGTCAGCACGAGCCACATCTGGCTCTAGATGGCGGTAGCGATGGCTTAGCAGCGCTGCGAATTTTGGTCGATACCGCGCCGCATTATCTCCAGGCTGGCGGCATTTGGCTGGTCGAAATGATGGCTGGACAAGGTGCGGTTGTGGTTGAATTATTAGCCCAGCAGGGCAGTTATACCGATATTGAAATTATCGACGATCTGGCGGGACTCGATCGGTTTGCTTTTGCCCGGTTGCGGGGATGATTTTCAGAGGATGTCTGAACAGATTTTATGTCTTCGATCGTAGATCTCAATCCCCCTGCTTGTTGCAACGCTCAGCACGAGGGAACCGTCTAACGACACGTCTGTGCCTACGGCAGGCTTGCGCCAACGCCGGAGTGCAAGGGTTCCCTCCAGATTGAGCGCACCAAGCAGGGGGATTTCTAGGGTTTACGCTGAACAAGCTAGACTTTTCAGACATCCTCTCACAATAGTCAAAACACCCACAAGCCGTCGGCTCATGGGTATTTTCAATAACTAAATGTCTAAATTAAACACGACGTAAGTTGAGTAACTCTTTGGGAGAAGCGAGTAAATCGATCGCGACAAAGAAGATTTTACCTTGAGGATCGAGCAAGAACCGCCAAGCGATGTTCATTCCGACGCTGGCACCAAACCACGGAGTTTGGACTTTACCAGTAACTTTAACTTGAGTGTAACCATCGTCGATCGGTTCGACCACACCACGTTCTGGTAACATTTTCAAGCCCACACATTCTTCACGCATGTAGGTCAGAATTGCCGCAGGGCCGACAACTGGCGCTTGGAAAGGAGGTTGGAGCGCACCTTCTTCAACAAAGAGATTGGATGCTGCCATAAAGTCAAAGGCGTTCATGTTGTCGATGTAGCTCAACACGGTATAGTTGTCTACACCTTCGATTGCTGCCCGCGAACGGTCGGCAAAAGCGCGAGGCGTAACGGAAGGAGCTTCACGTTTGTCATAATCTTGACCGCGTGCGGGATCGAAACCCATGTTAACCACGGTATTCCGCAAGACGGTGATTTGCTGACCTGCGTCGAGCTGTTTGATCGTTTCGAGTAACGCAGTTGCCTCCGTTGATGGCACATAACCAGCAGGAATCGGTGCGACCAAACCCTGTTTCATCATTTGACCCAATTCATACCAAAATCCGAGTTTGGTATTCATCCGAAAGGAGGTAAATGTCCGACAAATCGGCGTGTCAGTGTGCATCGCCAAATCGGTCATCACCTGAGTTTGCGAGTCAGGCTGCATTGATTTAATCAGATCCAGCAGGGGTTGTGCTAGCGCCATACTGGCCGAGCCAGTTGCCGCTGGGGTAATTGTCACGCCCATTTCCGTATAAGCGTACCAAAGTAGCGCTAATTGATCCTCAACGCTAAGTTGGTCGAAGGCTGCGGTTACAGCCGGGACTGCATCAGCAATTAGAGTGTTGGAAAAGATTGACTGAGCAGACTTTAGTGAAATAGACATAAGTACTACAGCTCTAATGAGATAAATAAGTATTAGTCAGGTTTTGCTTAAAAAACTTTACCGTTTGTTACAATACTATGGCAATGCCTGCACAAAAAGCAAATTATTTGAGTGAAAATCTTTGAGTGGTGGACGACTGCTAGATGGATAAAATGCGTTACAACGGATACGGGGATTGATGGGTACTATATTTCTAGGACTAAGGCTCGGCTCGCCGCTAGCAATAGCAGCAGCAATTATCGGAGTTTGGGCACTCAGTCTGTGGAACTGCTTGCAAATTCAGATCGGCACTCTCCATCCGCTGGGTTTACTCTGTCTAGTCGGCTGGCAAACCTGGATCTATACCGGATTGTTTATTACGGCTCACGATGCGATCCACGGTAGTATCCATCCGTTACCTCAGCTCAATTGGGCGATCGGGCAATCGTGCTTATGGCTGTATGCTGGATTTGACTATTCATTACTTGCTAGCAAACATCATCTGCATCACCAGTATCCAGCTAGCGATCGCGATCCCGATTTTCATGATGGCACACCCAACTTTTGGAACTGGTACGCACATTTTGTCTGCGAACATTTTAGCTGGGGACAAGCACTTAATTTAGTCTTCATGTTTTGTAGCTATGCGATCGTCTGTCAGTACGCGCTGTATCCGTCGTTACTGTGGCGAATTCCCAACCTGCTGCTATTTTGGGTCATCCCATCATTATTAAGCTCGCTGCAATTATTTTACTTTGGGACATTTTTACCCCATCGCGAGCCGTCAGACGGCTATCGCAATCCCCATCGCGCCCAGACGATCGCCCGATCGCGCTGGTGGTCGTTAATTAGCTGTTATCATTTTGGCTATCACCACGAACATCACGAATCACCACAAATTCCGTGGTGGCAATTATATCGATAATTGGATAATCTCACATCTTGCACCAGCGACGAATTGTGCGGAGGTTGCCTCCGCACAATTCGTCAAGACAGCAGCTCGCCCCTGTTCCCGCATTTTTTGCTATCCACTATCCACTACAACACTAGTAGACTTGCTTTAATACAAGATGTGAATGATTACCTTTTCAAAAATACAAAAGTTTCTGATAAATTTCTGGCACGATTTAAGTTTATTGGTTAGACTTATTAGCGGTTGGTCGGTTTGCAAATTCCAGCGCGATCGACTGTTCGGTTGCGAACTGCGATCTCCGTATTTTTGCTGAGGTATTATGTCAAATTGTCAATAAGTATATCGCGATCGGGAAACTTACTGTTTTTGATGGGAGATAGATATACCATAAGGGGGTTGCGATCGCCGCAAGCCCTATACCTTAACTCGTCGAGCAAAATCGGCTGCGAATTTAGGCAATGCTCACAGCTTCTTAAACATTTCTTAACGAGCAGGGTACAATAGATTTAAGTCGATCGCAAACAATGGTCTTAGCATAAAAAATCTCGCTCGAAAGTGTTGGAAAACACAGCTAATGACTCGTAGTAAATAGCAGAATTACATATACAAGGTAATTCACAAACAACTTCAACAGCCTTGAGCTGCATGAATCATGTTCGATCCTGTCTCTACATCTGAAGTAGTCCGTGTTATCTCTAGTGCTTATCTACTCTCAAGTTGTTTCTTATTGAGTTTTACAACCTTTGGCTGGTGGACGATCTCCCATCTCGAACGTCAAGATCTGCACCTCCCCAGATGGTTTAGCTAGGTCGCGTAGAAATCGCGAACCTACTTCCCTCCCACTCAAGAAATAGAAGATCTCGCTCTGTGATATCAATTAGTCGCCTATCCACTATTCACTATCCAGTGAATTGCTAATCTAGCTTACTCGATAAGTGACCGATTGCTGGTATGATGGTAAATCCTTGCTTTAGTCATCACGATCGGTGAATAGAACTGAAGCCAATCTGTCCATAAGGAGAATCTGTGAGCGATAAATACGAAATCATGTACATCCTGCGTCCCGACATGTCGGACGAACAGGCTGAAGAATCCATCAAAAAATACCGGGACATCATCGAAACTAATGGTGCCACCGACATCGAAATCCAACAGCGCGGCAAACGTCGCCTCGCCTATCTCATCGGCAAAAACCGCGATGGCATCTACGTCCAGGTCAACTACACTGGCTCTGGCAAAGAAATTGCCCCTCTAGAGCGCGCTATGCGTCTGAGCGAAGATGTCATCCGGTACCTGAGTCTCAAACTCGATCCGCCCAAGAAAGCTGCCAAGGCGGCAGCCGCAGCCGCTGCTGCTGCTGAGGAAGCATAAGAGATCGCTCTACTTCCTATATCTACAACTTAAACATTCTAGCCCGCACCAGCGGGCTATTGTTTTAGGTATATTTCACCCAACTCCCAACTCCCAACTCCCAACTCCTGACAGGAACTTATCAACACCCAAACACTTCAATTAAAATGTAACTCAAACCAAAATTTGCTCGATAGGTCTCACACCTCGTCATATGACAACTCCACATGTTCGCCGTAACTTCGATCGTTTATCTCGCCCACTATTGCTGGGAATCTTGACTAGCTGTGTGGGTATTCTCGGCGGCATTTTGCCCGATCTTACCGCACGGCATCCCAGTCTATTATTTAGTAGTGCCGTCCACGCTCAAGAATTTTCTGATAGCGAGCTTCGCAACTATGCCGCTGTACTGATGCAAATCGAGCCAGCTCGCCAATCGGCACTAACCCAAGTCAGTCGTGCGAATGGTGGCAACTTGCCCAACCTCGTCTGCAATCAGCCGAATACGATGGAGTCACTAAATAGCGAAGCCAAATCCCTCTTTATCCAATACTGCAATCAATGCGAAACTATTGCAGCTAGTCGGGGACTGAGTATCGACAAATTCAATCAAATCACTCAGGCGGTAAGATCGAGTACCCAACTCCAAAATCGGGTTCGCAGCCTGTTAAATTAGTCGCTAAGCTATTGCAGATGTCAATCGCCTCTAAGGTTGCAAAACAAGGGGTGTGCCATCCCATAGGACAAAGCGTGTCAATCGATCGGTCACAGCGTGAACTACTACCCGCCGCTTACGCTGAGCGGGTAGCTTCTGGTTTCGCGGGGGATTGCCGCATAGCTGTCTTTCGACCTCTACTTGGTCTTACGTCCCCTCCACCAGCAGTCGCGCTAGTTCCTAACGCGAGGAGTCTTAGACCTTCAGCTTTGAGATTTTGCGCTGCATTGACATCTCTATCGTGGTGAGTTCCACAACTAGAACAAGTCCAATGACGTACATCCAAAGGCAAAGATGAGACTCGGTGATAACAGTTACTACAGGTTTTCGATGAAGGGAAAAATCTATCCACCTTGACCAATATTTTGCCAGAACGCTCAAGAGCTGCGCTTGTCGGATTACGGGCAGATGGAATCGATTCCTCACAGAGCACACCATCTCCAACCCGCTTTCGCTGAGGGTGGGGATGGTGTGCTGATTCCGTTAAAATAGCAAATATCATCTAGTCAGGTCGATCCCACCGTGTCAAACGACTCATCATCTGCAACAGCGATCGTTTTGAATCAAAGGTTGCATCACCATCACCAGCTATCTGTAACACCTTCAATCCTGTCGCTCACTGCCGAAGAACGTACTCGCAGCCGTCATCTATTCGGTACTGATGATGGAATTGCCGTTGCTTTACAGCTTCCACGCGGTACCACCCTGCAAGATGGCGATCTCCTAGCATCCGAGCATGGTGAAACATTCGTGCGCGTGAGCGCCAAATCAGAACCAGTGATAACGGTAACTAGTCAAGACGCACTGACACTGCTACGTGCGGCTTACCATTTGGGCAATCGCCACGTTAGCCTAGAAATCGCACCTACATATCTCCGCTTTAGTCCCGATCCGGTTCTAGAAGGGATGCTAGTACAATTAGGGTTGCAAATAGTTAGTGAAGTTGCGCCATTTTATCCTCAAGGTGGTGCCTACAGTCACCACCACTAATGGTGACGCCAACATCAATTATCTTACGAGCGCAAATGTGAGCTTTTCAGCACATAATCTTCAACTATTACGACTTCTACACTTAGCAAATCCACTGTTACCAGTGGGCGGGTATAGTTATTCCGAAGGCTTAGAGAGTCTGATTTTGCAGGGTGCTATTATCGATCGATCTACACTCCAAGCCTGGATTGAGGGCGAGTTACAGGCTGGCGCGATTCGGATCGAGACTGCGGTAATGGATCGAGCTTACCAGGCTGGACTCGAACTTAATACCGATCGATTACAGTACTGGAATCACTGGCTGTCAGCCGCACGGGAAAGTGAAGAGTTACGCCATCAAAGTTGGCAAATGGGTGGCTCTCTGACGAAGCTGGTCGTTGAATTAACGCCAGAAATTCAAGATTTAATTAGCGCAATTGCTTTTCCCTGTCACTATGCGATCGCCTTTGGCGTCACCGCTCAACATTGGCAAATCGATCGACATGCGACAATTTTGGCATATCTACACAGTTGGACTACCAATCAAGTTGGTGTCGGTGTGAAATTGATTCCGCTCGGACAAACCGCCGGACAGCAGATTGTCTGGCAATTACAGGACGAGCTAGATCGGTTAGCTCGGACGATTCCCACCTTAGCCGATGGCGATCTCTATGCCTGTAGCTGGGGATCTTCGCTCTCGTGTATGCAGCATGAAACTCTCTACAGTCGCTTATTTAGAAGCTAGGTATATTTTTAGTACTAAGGAATTGTTGATATTTATTCTCATTAGGTATTGACAGATATTCTCAATACATTTATAGTTGTTTACATCGCCTCAATCGATCGCTCACCAGCAACTACTCGTCTTCTCTGACCAACCGCAGACGATCTTCGCTGAGTGCATAGCCCAAGCTTAATTACATTAGTTCTGGCTGTTAGTCATTGGTTAGGTGTTCTCCTCTCTAAAATTAAGGATCGGTCGATCGGATTGATGAACATAGTTTCATCATCCGATTTTTTTTGTCGAGCGGCTGATGAACTAGCGCATAATTTCTAAATATTTACCCAATATCATCATTACAATCATTCATCGAGCGCTATGAAACCCACTGCTGTAATTATTTCCGCTTTACTCTTGACTCAAATTTCCGCGCAACCTGCAATAGCACTGACGATCCAACCTCGCCTTCAGATTGCTCAATCTAGCCTCACCGCCACCGATTATATTAAATTAGGTGATACTAAGTCCAAAGCGGGCGATCTACCCAGCGCGATCCGCGATTACGATCGAGCCATTGCTTTAGAGCCGCAAAATGTTGAAGCATATATCAGTCGTGGTGCTGCTAAATCTGAGTCAGGAGATAAGCAAGGGGGACTTCAGGATTATGACAAAGCGATCGATTTACAACCGACAATTGCTGAATTTTACAGTCTGCGGGGGATAACTCAATATGAATTAGGCGATAAAAAAGCAGCAATTCAGGACTATGATAAAGCGATCGAGCTAAAACCAACAATTGCCCTAGCTTATTTCGCCCGCAGTGTTGCCAAATACGAATTGAACGATAAAGAATCAGCAATTCAGGATGCAAACAAAGCAGCAGAGTTATATAAACAACAAGGGAATACAGAGTTTTATCAAAAAGCAATGGACTTTCTCAAGGCATTGGGTAAGACCTAGAGAACATCACCAATTTTGCCGAAAATTGCGTAAAGCTCCAGCCAACCCGTCAGCTAAATACTCCGAACACCCCGATCTCCATCTCCGTAGACTCTATACATTTACAATTTAAATTTCCTTGCCGATGATACCTTCAATAATTTTGATAAAATTTGCCAAGATCGGGGATGAATTATCTCGCCGCCAAACTGCGGCTAATTGATTAGTAACTGCTCGTTCTTGCAACTTTTTGTACACTACTCCTTTGCGTTGTAAATTTTGGACGCTGGCTGGTAAAATACTAATCCCAATTTCACCAGCGACTAGCCCGAGAATCGTGACCATGAAGACCGCTTCTAGGGCAATATTCGGCACGAATTTAGATTGAACACACAAACCTTCAATTTCTCTAAATAAGCCGGGTACAACTTGACGATCGGGCATGATAAATGATTCGTCTCTGAGATCGGCGAGCGAAATAACCGAGCGATCTGCCAGCGGATGTCGAGCTGGTAGCACGACAACTAATGATTCTCGAACGAGCAGTAACACATCTAGATCTGCGGTTGCTGCTAACGATTCGGTTAAGTCGAGATATTGATAGACAAACATCAAATCTGTTGCCCGATCGCGCAATCTTTGAATTTGATTACTGCTGGTTTCTTCACTTAAAATTAAACTAATATTGGGATAATTTTGTTTGAAAGCTCCCAAAATATCTGGCAAGATACCATTAGCCATCGCGCTCGTAAATCCGACCGTCAAATATCCCAATTTCCCAGCTATTTCTCCCAGCCGAATCCGGTGGGTATTCTCAACTGCCAAATCTAATTTTTCGACAATTACCCGCGCAGCTTCTAAAAACGCGCGTCCGGTTTGGTTTAACTGATGGGGGCGTTTTTTGCGATCGAATAGCTCGACTCGTTCGCGTAGCGTCGGCTCTGCCGAATCGCCCAATCTCTTTTCCAGGGCGGCGATTTTTCTGGTGAGATATGGTTGCGCTACATGTAATTTTACCGCCGCACTAGTAATACTCCCCGCTTCGACAACAGCTAGAAAGTAACGCAAGTCGCGAAGTTCGATCGCTTTTACCGCTTCTGTCGTATTCACGATATCCAGATTCTATAACTATCGGGTTATATTAACATGTAAAATTG
>NZ_JANMZA010000224.1:0-6548 GCF_031382685.1 Chamaesiphon sp. OTE_8_metabat_110
GATCGAAAATCCATTTGGTGGTAATGTGGCTGTAGAGGTTATAACCGCCAGTAGTATGGACTACTCCCTTGGGTTTGCCCGTGCTACCGGAGGTGTAGAGGACGAATAACATATCCTCGGCATCCATTTCGACGGCGGGACCGTGGGCGGATACGGTAGACTGAATTTCATGCCACCAGATATCGCGTCCCTCGATCGTGGGGATTTCTTGCTTGGTACGTTGGACGACTAAAACCTTCTCGACTGTCGGACAGGCGTTATTTTCTAAAGCTTTATCGACTTGAATTTTCAGCGGGACAATCGCATCTTTACGCCAACCACCATCGGCGGTAATTACGGCTTTAGCCTTACCATTAGCCAACCTGTCGCGCAAAGCTTCGGCACTAAAGCCACCAAAGACAACGGTATGTACCGCCCCAATTCTCGCACAAGCCAGCATCGCGATCGCCGCTTCCGGAATCATCGGCATGTAAATCCCGACTAAATCCCCTTTAACGACACCCATCTGTTTGAGCGCATTCGCCATCTGACAAACTTCGCGATGCAATTGAGCGTAAGTCAGCGTGCGGGAGTCGCCCGGTTCGCCTTCCCAAATTAGCGCGGCTTTATTCTTCCGCCAAGTAGTCAGATGTCGATCGAGACAATTATACGAGATATTAATCTTGCCGCCTGTAAACCACTTGGCAAATGGGGGCTGCCAATCTAGCACTGTTTCCCATTTTTTAAACCAATGCAATTCGCTTGTCGCCAGTTCTGCCCAAAACTGTTCGGGATTAGCTTGGGCGCGGGCATAAATATCTTCATATTCCGCCAAGCTCTTAATCTGTGCAGCTTGGGAAAATTCTGCTGCTGGGCTAAATAGTCGCTCTTCGTGGAGCGTAGATTCGATGGATATTTCTGACATGGTAGGAGCGAAGATTTACGATCGATTATTATGTAGCTAATTATCGCCCAGTTAGCGGGACAATTTGCTAGTGGCGATCGAGGTAGGATAGATAGAACGGCTCTCCTGCTATTTTGGGGGAATAGCTAGCTTACTTAAACATCAATCGCTCGTGCCATCAAAACCCCTTTCCCCTTTCCCCTTTCCCCTTTCCTCTTTACAATAAGTCTTGCTTATCACCATAACCGCTGGAGAGCAAATATTTTATTTTATATATTATCTACCTCCTTTACATTACCCGGATCGATCGAGACTTCATCCTCTAGATAGAGAGTAAATTTGAGCCGACCTGCTAAATATGGATGGTAAATTATCATCGATCGACAAATGAGTTGGAGAAAAGTCTGGAGCCTGTTGAAGGAAACTGTCGCGGAGTGGCAAAAAGATAAAGTCGATCGGATGGCGGCGGCGCTGGCATACTATACATTATTTTCGATCGCGCCTTTATTGGTGATTGCGGTGGCTGTGGCTGGGGCGGTATTTGGGGAAGAAGCGGCTAGGGGTGAGGTTGTCGCTCAGATTCAGGGATTGCTGGGTAAAGCAGGTGCTGAGGTGGTACAGACGGCGCTAGCAAATACTCAAAATCCTGAGAATGGCAATGGGATCGTGCCGTCAATAATTAGTACGCTGGCGTTGATATTTGGAGCTTCTGGCGTTTTTATTCAACTCCAAGATTCGCTTAATGCTGTCTGGAATGTTGAAGAATCGCTAGAAGGAGGCGTCAAAGCGGTAGTTCGCAAGCGAATTTTTTCGTTCGCAATGGTGATTACGATCGGCTTTATTTTAATGGTTTCATTAGTTGTTAGTGCGGGATTAGCAGCGGTGAGTGCTTTTACCAATAGTATGTTTCCAGCATTAGAAAGTTTGTGGAAGGTAGTTAATATCGGGATTTCCTTGGGTGTGTTTACTTTATTATTTGCACTAATTTATAAGTATCTGCCTGATATTAAGATTGCTTGGCGAGATGTCTTAGTGGGCGCACTGTTTACATCGATCCTATTTAGTATTGGAAAGGAATTGCTCGGATTTTATTTAGGTAATGGTAGTTTTGGCTCAGCTTATGGTGCCGCTGGATCTGTGATTACGGTTTTAGCTTGGATTTATTATTCGGTGCAGATTATGTTATTCGGGGCAGAATTTACTCAGGTATATACTCGTAGGTATGGCTCGCATCGATCGTCAAGTCGCGATCGATTGCATCGTCAAGAATAATCAAGATCGAGTGGCTTGGAGTGAGCAGCTAGTCTAGCGATCGGCTAAGAGATGGGAACGTCTAGCATCTATCTATCGGTAGAGTTTGAGAGCGAATTGTTCGTGCTAAATTATTTAAAATCAATCAGCTCGTTGTGAAATCGCATGGAAACCACTTCACCGTCCCAACCACCGTTCGATGAAACCAACGAGGATACCCCGGAAATTGGCGGGGGGCTGCCGATAATTAAGTATTGGGCGGAGCATACGTTGTCTCCAGAAGGGCCAAAAATCTGGAAGACTTTGCTGCACCATAGTGCGTGCTTGTCTTGCTCTTGGGGGACGGGGGGACAGAAAGGGGGCTTTACAAATGAAGAGGGTGAAAAGCTGCAACGCTGTATGAAAAGCGTCGAGGCAATTACCGCCGAAATTCAGCCGCCAGTATCTAAACATTTTTTCGATACCAATCCGATCGCGAGATTACAACAGCTTACTTCTTATGAAGCCGATCGATTGGGAAGATTGAGTTTTCCAGTGATTTTACGAGCGGGAAGTTCGCATTTTCAGCGGATTTCTTGGGATGAGATTTACTCGATCGCGACTGCGGCATTTAAGCTAGATCCAGAGCGGGTGGCTTCTTATAGTTCGGGGCGCGGCTCGAATGAGGCGGCGTTTGTATTGCAACTAATGATGCGGACGTTGGGTTCTAATAATCTGGCAGATTGCTCGGATTTGTGTCATGCACCTTCGACGACGGCGTTGAGTGAGATGTTTGGTACCAAAACTTCGATCGTTAGCTTGGAAAGTTTGAAGGAAGCGGATTGTGTGGTATTGGCGGGGGCAAATTCACCATCCAATCATCCGCGCTTGATGAATGAATTAATTAAAATCCGCGACAACGGTGGCAAAGTTATCGTTATCAATCCGGTGATGGAAATCGGGCTGGTTAAATTTGGCTCTCCCGCATTTCCGGTTAAATCCTTAGTTCCCGGCTCAAAAATTGCCGATCTGTATTTACAACCGATTCCTGGTAGCGATGTTGCCTTATTTATCGGTATTCAAAAAGCATTAATGGGGCAAGGACGAATCGATCGCGAGTTCTTGCAAGCGCATACTGAAGGTTGGGAAGCTATCCTCGAACAAGCGCATACAACTTCCTGGGAAACTATTACATCTACTTGCGGCGTATCCCAAACCGAAATCGAATCCGCAGCCACCATCATCGGCATGTCCAAACGAGTTGTCTTCGCCTGGGCGATGGGACTCACCCAACAGCTCAACGGTGTCGATAACGTCTACAGTATTGCCAATACCGCCCTAGTCAGTGGTAACGCTGGCAAAATGGGCGCGGGCGTCATGCCAGTACGCGGACATTCTAACGTCCAAGGCTTCGGATCGATGGGCGTGACGGTGAAACTCAAAGAGGAGCTAAAGCAAGCCTTGGAGCGGCTGCTAGGACGCTCTCTGAATCTCCCCACAGGTTATCACACCCGCGATCTGATCGAAGCAGCAGCAGCAGGTAAAGTAGATAGTTTGATCTGTGTCGGTGGTAATCTCTATGGTGCCAACCCCAATTCCAATCAGGCGAAGCAAGCCTTGGGCAATATCGACACCATCATCTACATGGCAACCAAGCCCAACATCGGGCATTTTAATGGATTGGCAAAAACCAACACGATAATTATTCCTGTCTTCAATCGGTTTGAAAATCCTTATAAAACCACTTCAGAATCGGGTAACAATTTTGTGCGGCTCAACGATGCAGGAGAAACCCACCTCAAATCTGGCGATTTAATTCCCGAAGTCGAATTTTTGACTAAACTAGCGCACTATGTTCTCGGTGAAGAGCCGATTCAATGGCGGAAGATGCAAGATCCTCAATACATTCGCCAAATTATCGCCAGTACCATCGAAGGTTATCAGAAAATCGCGACGATCGATGATACCAAAGAAGAATTTACCATTGCCGATCGCATCGTCACCAAACCGCATTTCAAAACACCATCGGGGAAGGCAAAAATGTTTACCACCCCACTTCCAGATCTGACACTACCCACCGCTCAAGATTTCAATATCGGCGAGCGTGCCAACAATAGTTTAGTATTAGCATTAATGACCGGACGTAGCTATTCTCAACACAATACCGTCGTCTATAAAATTGGCGATATGTATCGCGGAATGCCGCATCGCAACTGTATTTTGATGAATCGGCTCGATGCTGAAAAAATCGATCTAGCAGCACACGATCGAGTGACAGTCCAAGGCGATGCTGGTAAGTTAAAAGATGTCGAGGTAATTTATGGCTCGGTGCGTGAAGGTGCGGCTTTAATGTTTTATCCAGAAGTGAATGTAATTTTTACGGCTCAGACAGAAACTCGATCGGGTACGCCAGCTTATAAGCGGGTGCCAGTAGTGATTTACAGCGATAAGTAAATTAATTGAGAATTGAGAATTAACCAGACAAATCGCTCGATTCCTAGATTGCTCGATTAGTCTTCCATACTGCAAAGTCTGGCAAGATCCTGATGTAACTTAAGATTTTCAGATCGATCGGTTGTTACTTCAATGATGGCACTACAATTTTTTGTTAGCGCTTGTTGATAGTAGCGGATAAATTCATCCCGATTTTGAGGATGATAATAATCTAACTCAAACATTGCAGCGGCGCGATCGAATTTCAAACCATGTGGCGTCCCAAAATAAGTATCGAAGATCTCGGTAGATTTAGAGATCGGTAAAAAGGAAAATATTCCCCCACCATCATTATTGATAATTACCACAATTACTGGCTGTAAATTGCGTTGCAATAATGCAAACGAATTTAAGTCATATAAGCTCGATAAGTCTCCCACAATTGTCGTCACTGGAGCCTGCAAACCCACAGCAAAACCAGTTGCTGCGGCAATCGCCCCTTCAATCCCACTCGTACCCCGATTTGCCCCGACTCGCAGACTGCATGACTGAGAATCTTCAACAATTGCACCGACACCAAACATACCCAAATCCCGAATCGGCATACTATTTGACACCCACAAGCCATGTTGAAAAGGGATGAGTTCGGAGATAGTGCGCGCGATGAGTGGTTCGGTTAATTTTGAGGTTTTTAAAAATTTAGCGGCTGTAGCGCTGATTCTGCCTGAAGCGAATCGTAACTTCTGCACCCAGGTTGACGGGGATATCTGCGGTAACTGCTGACACAACTGCTGACATAGGTAAGCGATGTCAGATTCGATTCTGAGCGAGACTAAATGGCTAGGATCGTAGCGTTCGCCATTAGCCGCGATCGCAATATAATTTGTCGGTGGATGTTTCTCGATCCATTTAAACCACTGCAATGAAACGATTTTCGTCCCGATTTGGACGATCGTATCGACCTGCTCTAACTCTACAGCACTACCCGTCAGTAATAATCTGTCGAAGTAATGAATTAAATTCGGGAAATCCTGACGCAATCTCAATCCCGACTGCACATCAGCAAATACAGCCCAATTTAGTCGCGCTGCTAATTTTATTACTGCCTGAATTTCTGCTGGAGACTTTAACTGTCCGACAAATAGGATACCCTTGGTGGTGGCTGCGATCGTGTCAACGAGCGACTGAATTTCGTCAGGAGCTGGAATAGTTAATTTATTGGCATAACGAGTATATGGAGATCGCTTCTCACTCCACTTCACCAAACTTGCAGGTATTTCTACAGGTGCATCTGTAGATCCAAAAGGCTCACGAAACATGCAATTGAGATGCACCACTCCGCCTGGAGCTTGTCGCGATTTAGATACAGTAAGATCGATCGTCGTCAGCACCACATTGGGGTTAATTTCGGTTGTAGGGCAAGGTAAATCGAACTGCCATGTCGGGTAATTGCCATACAAATTTACCTGATCGATCGTCTGGTTTGCCCCCGTCTGGCGCAATTCTGGCGGTCGATCGCTAGATAGAATAATCAGCGGAATATTATCGATCGAGGCTTCAATGACGGCGGGTAAATAATTTGCCGCAGCCGTCCCAGAAGTACAAATTAATACCGCCGGATTGCCAGTAGCACGAGCATATCCGATCGCATGAAAACCCGCCGCTCTCTCGTCTAAACACACAATCTTATTTGTTTGCGCGTTTTGAGCTACCGCTACAGTCAATGGTGTCGATCGAGAACCAGGAGAAATGACAAAATAATCAACACCATTTCTGACTAGTTCTTCAACTATTAAATATCCCCACAGTTGATTCATGAAAAATTACCCCCCAACCCCCATTATAATGGGGGGATTTAGTTGCTCCCTCCCCTTATAATGGGGTGGGCTGGGGTGGGGTAATTCTCGCAAATCACAAATCATCTGTGAAATTAACTCAATGACAGTACCCAACTCTTCATATACCTGCGTATTCGTAAATCTCAAAAACTGAATTCTAGCAG
>NZ_JANMZA010000226.1:0-4368 GCF_031382685.1 Chamaesiphon sp. OTE_8_metabat_110
GCGATGCTTGTGCTAACGGTCATCCCGCTGGACAAGGTTGCGGACACACAGGCTGTGGCTGTGATAAGTAAATGTCAGATCGATCCACCGAACCAGTGACGATCGAAGATGGGGAAGATCTTTGTTGTGAAGCTCCCCATCCCACTCACTCTGACGATGCAAATTCCCCACCCACCGAAATGCTCTCGGTGGAGAAGGCACAGCGTCTGTCAGAGTTTTTAGGCTTTTTAGCCGATCCCAATCGGTTGCGAATTCTCTCGATCCTCGCAGCGAAGGAAATGTGCGTTGGCGATTTGGCGGCGATGTTGGAGATGAACGAATCGGCGGTATCCCATCAGTTAAGAATGCTCAGGGCAAACCGATCGGTCAATTTTCGCAAGCAGGGGCGGCATGTATTCTATAGCCTGCAAGATCGTCAGATGCTCGACTTTTACCAGGCGGCGATTCTCTTTCAGAGAGGCTACGCCAACGAGCAGATCGCACTTATTTAGCCGCAAAAGGTGTATATTTACCCCCTAATCCTTCGACGATCGCTTTAGTATTGGCAACTAACATCTGCTGATAAGTTCCACCTGGACTATTCGCTTCACCCAAGCCATCAGCATAGATTTCCTGCTCTGCTACTTTTACTTTCGCTTCTTGCGCGATCGCAGTAATTAATTTAGGATTGAGTGTCAATTCTGCAAAAATAGTCGGTACTTGTGCCTGCTTAATTTTGCCAACCAGTTCTTTCGCTCTAGCTGCATTTGGTTTTTCTTCCGTACTCAATCCTTCCAAAGCATCAACCGGGATTCCATAAGCTTTTGAATAGTATCCTAGTGCGTCATGAGTGGTAAATAATACTTTTTTAGCCGTAGGAATTGTGTTTATTTGCGATTTAATCCAAGTATCAAGCTGCCCGATTTCAGAAGTTAATTTTTGAGTATTTTGCTTGTAAGTTGCGGCTTGGGCTGGGACAACTTTTTCTAAACTAGTCGCGATCGTTTCAGCAATTTTAATCCCATGCTGGGCATTGTGCCAAACATGCGGATCTGTCGTGCTTTTACCATCTTCTTCAAATTTCTGGGGTTGCGGTACGGCAACTTCATGTACGGCGATTTTTAGAGCTGGATTAGATGTTGCTTTAATCGCTTTGGCTAGCTCTGGCTCAAAGTCATAACCTCCATATAAGACTAGTTTGGCATCCTCGATCGATTGTCTAGATTCTGGTGTCAGTTTATAAACGTGAGGGTCGCTACCAGGAGCAAGCAAGCAGACTACATTTACAGTGCTAGCTGCAATTTGTTTGGTCAAGTCGCACAGTACAGTATTAGTTACAACTACTTTCGGACTGTCTGTATTTGCGGTGGGGGTTGTGGCTGGAGTTTCGCTAGCGGTGGGGATTGCTACATCAGGCTGTTTGCTGGTTGGGGTGGTGCATCCAGTCAGCATCCCGAATGTCAGTAGTGATAATCCAATCCAGTTAAAATGCAGTGAGTGTTTTGAGTCTGGGCGACGAAGGCTAATTTTCACGATCGAATGTGGGATGGGTAAGTTGTGGTCGATGAGTCTTGGGTGAGGCACAGCATCTGGAGCGGTGAATCTGTGATAGAATGAGAATCATTATCGACGCAGGTGAGAATCATCTTAAAGGGTGGAGTCGCTTACTGTCAATTGGACTTGTGAGTTAGCACACGATTAGATTCAGATCGCACAGATTCGCTGCGACACGTATCGCTCGCCAGATCGGAACTAGCCCCAGTCAATATTTGTAGTGCAGATTCAGTCTTGCTAAAAATCGGAACACCACTTTTTTTCGCAAGATCTATAATTAATCATCTGCTTAAAGTTTCACCGATCGCTAATTCACTCACAAGGCTAAAACACTTATGGTAAATACTTTAGACAATTCCTCCAACACAACCGTTCCAGTCACTGTCCTAACTGGATATCTGGGCGCAGGAAAAACCACCTTACTAAATCATATTCTAACCTACGAGCATGGTAAAAAAGTAGCTGTAATCGTGAATGAATTTGGTGAGATTGGCATCGATAATCAACTGGTTGTCAGTACCGATGAAGAAATTTTTGAGATGAATAACGGCTGTATTTGCTGTACGGTACGCGGTGACTTAGTACGAATCATCGACAAACTGATGCAGCGGCGCGATAAATTCGACCATTTAGTAATCGAAACCACTGGACTCGCCGATCCCGCACCTGTAATTCAAACCTTTTTCGTCGATGAAGATGTCCAACTGCATACTCACTTAGATGCGGTAGTAACTGTCGTAGATGCCAAGCATATTCAACTTCACTGGGATGCAGATGAAGCTCAAGAGCAGATCGCGTTTGCCGATACAATTTTGATCAATAAAACCGATCTAGTTACTGTTGCTGAATTAGACGAACTCGAACGTAAAATTCGCAGTATGAATGCAATGGCAAAAATTCATCGAACTAAAAATGCCCAGGTGAATATGGATGCAGTTTTAGCAGTTGGCGGCTTCGATTTATCTCACGCGCTGACGATCGATCCGGATTTCTTGGGTGAAGAAGCTCACGTTCATGATGAGTCTGTTAAATCGATAGCATTAGTGCTATCGGGTGCAATGGACATCAATAAAATTAATGATTGGTTGAGCGATTTATTACCCAATCAAGGCCCCAATATCTTTCGGATGAAAGGGATTTTAAATATTCACGGACAAAAAAATCGCTTTGTGTTTCAAGGGGTACATATGCTATTTGATGGTAAACCCGATCGTGAGTGGCGGGTTGATGAGCAACGCAAAAATGAGTTGGTCTTTATCGGGCGAGATCTCGATGAGGCTAAATTACGATCGGACTTTACTAAATGTTTGGCAACAGGGATCGGATTTGGGAAATAACGATCCTCACTCAACGAGTGACGGGCTGAATCTGTATATATCGATTTTTTTTATGCTATGCCAGTCTCGACCCTAGTATACCAAGCATGAATGAGCAGAGTCTGAAAAAGAACACAGGCTGACTCAAGGCGCTGTGTGCAATTATCGACTCTACTTCATGTGGTGGTAATACAGCCACATTTCGACAGCAGGCATCCCGAAACTCTTCGACTTCTATCGAACCACGGCACCAGCCCCTTTTCCCTATTAATTATTGTTCTCTAGACGACTCCACAAGCCTTTCAAGACTTTTCTGCGCCACTAAGGAGATTTCCCTAAGCCTAGCTTCTCGGACTTTTGTAACTTTAATGTAATAAAAGTTCGACGAGATAAGTTGGTAAATATGCCGATCGATTTTGGATAGTAATGAGATACTATGTCATTAATCGGATTTTAAATTAGGCGGTTACAAACAAGCGATGAATCAGCAACTCAAATTTGGGATCGGCATTGGCACGGCTATTTTAGCTGGGTTGGCAGTTGTGCATGGGCGCTCGATCGGCGAATCGATCTTCACAAACCTGCGCATAGCTCCCGCACAAGCCCAGGCTCAGACCCTCAAAATAGTCTTCCCGACTCGATCGGACACCACCGACTTACAGACTAAAGCTAGAGCAGTTACAGCATTTCTTAGTAAAGAGTTGCAACAACCTGTCGAAGCAGTATTTGGCGATGAAACCGCAGCCGTAGAAGCCTTGCGTGCCAATCGCGCTAACGTCGCCTTTTTGAGCAGTCGCTCCGCGCTCAAAGCCAAAGAATTAGCTAATGCTAACTTATACTTAGCAGAAGTGCGCGCCAATTATTCCGGCGGGCATACTTACAAATCGATTTTTGTAGTCCCCAAAAATAGCCCCCTCAAGTCTGGGCAAGGAGAAGCCACACTCACTCAGCTCAAAGGCAAGCGGATCTCATTTACCTCGCCCACATCTGGCTCGGGCTTTATCTTTCCCGTAGCAGAACTGGTACAACAAAAACTCATCCCCAATCGCGATCGTCTCAATGGTTTCTTTGGGCAAGTCACCTATGGCGGCAGCTATGATAAAGCCCTCCAAGCCGTATTGCGAAATCAAGCTGATGTCGCCGCAGTCTCGGAATATACCCTGGGTGCGCCTTATATTACGGCTACCGAAGCTAGCAAGTTACGCGTACTGTATAGTATTTCTGGCGTCCCGGCGCATGGCATTGTCATCAAGGATAATGTTTCAGCGAGCGATCGCAACAAGCTGATTGCCGCAATGATGAAATTAAATCAGCCTGCTAATAATCAATTGTTTCGCGCTCTTTATAACTCCACCACATTGGTAAAGGTCAACAATTCACACCTTAACCCGACCAAAGTCGCGCTAGAGCAAGCCGGGATGAAACCATAATTAACCCAAGTTGCTACCCATAAACCCAGCGGTTTCTAACCGCTGCGTGTGGTGCAAATTCAGCCTGTATGTCTTGTCTCGGTAAACCG
>NZ_JANMZA010000249.1:0-3032 GCF_031382685.1 Chamaesiphon sp. OTE_8_metabat_110
TCAACTCTAGTCGATCGCTACCAGACTCGGCTTCCATCATCCAGCGCAATTAATTTAGGTTTTAGACTTTAGGCTTTAGGGTAAAGGGCATTGGTGGTGGGATAGTGAGTTGAGTTGCAAAAATTCTCCCAGTCTCCCATCTCCCATCTCCCATCCCCTCTACCATCTCCCATCTCATCTACCCTCTACCCTCTACCCCCTAATGCTATTGTCCTTGCACATTCATAATTTTACCCTGATTGACGAGTTAGAACTCGAATTTGGGGCAGGCTTAAATGTGCTCACTGGCGAAACTGGTGCGGGAAAATCGATTATCCTCGATGCGATCGATCTTGTCTTGGGCGGGAAACCGTCACTGCGGATGATTCGCACAGGGACAGCCAAAGCCATCATCGAGGGGACATTTGCTACTACCGAGCGGATTAGGACATGGCTGATCGATCGAGAATTTGACTTAACCGATGATGATACGGTGATTTGCAGTCGCGAACTCAGCATTCAGGGGACTAACCTCCGATCGAGAATGCGCGTCAATGGCGCGATTTGCAACCGTCAACTCGCCCAAGAACTCCGCGAGCTAACCATCGAGATTACCGCTCAAGGGCAAACCGTCCAACTGACAAATCCCAGCCATCAAAAAGAATTACTCGATCTCTATGGTGGCGAACCAATTAGCCAACAGCGCACCCAAATTGCCACCGCTTACACCACTTATCAGCAAGCTTATCAAACATGGCTCGATCGCCAGCAAAACGAACAGCAGCGCCTGCAACGACTCGACTTACTCCAGTATCAAGCCGAAGAATTAAGCCAAGTCCACCTTACCACCCCCGACGAACTCATCGATCTCGAAACCGAACGCCAACGCCTCAGTCACGTCGTCGATCTCCAACAGCAGAGCTACGCTGTCTATCAACTCCTCTATCAAAATGATACCGGAGGCGCGATCGCCGTTGCCGACATGCTGGGCAAAGCCGAATCCACCCTCATCGACATGGTAGACATCGACGCTAGCCTCCAATCCACCCTCGATCTCGTCAGTCTTGCCCTCGCTCAAATCACCGAAGCCGGACGCGAAATCAATTATTATGGTGACGCCCTGGAAGCCGATCCCGATCGACTCCTGGAAATCGAAGAACGGATTCGCGCCCTTAAGCTAATTTGCCGCAAATATGGCCCCACACTAACGGAAGCGATCGAGCATCAACTTTCTATCCAAACCGAGTTAATCCAGCTTACAGGGGCAGGAGCATCCCTTGAAGAACTCGAACACCAAGTCAAAGATCTCCAGATCCAACTCACCCAAGCTTGCCACCAACTTACTACCCTCCGTCAGCAAGCCGCGATCGATCTCGAACGACACCTGATCCGCGAACTCAAACCCTTAGCGATGGATAAAGTCCAATTCCAAGTCGAAATCGCTCCCCAACCGCCCACAGCCACAGGCGCAGACAGCATTAGCTTCAACTTCAGCCCCAATCCCGGCGAACCGATCCAACCGCTTGCCGCCACAGCATCTGGCGGTGAAATGAGTCGGTTTCTACTGGCTCTCAAAGCCTGCTTCTCAAATAACGGCGGTGCGGGTACCCTAATTTTCGATGAAATCGATGCTGGCGTGTCGGGCAAAGTCGCCCAATCGATCGCCAGTAAACTCCATCACCTGAGCCAATCCCAGCAAGTCCTCTGCGTCACCCACCAACCCCTGATCGCCGCAATGGCCGATCGCCATTTTCGCGTAGCTAAGGAGACAATTAGTTCGAGCCATCCGGGTAACGGTAGTGCCGCAGTCGAACGTACGATCGTCCGGATTGAGGAACTGCATTCTCAGCAGCAACGCCGCGACGAGATCGCCCAAATTGCCGGAGGACAATCGGCACAAGAAGCCATCTCATTTGCCACGTCATTATTATCGCAAGCAAAGACACGCAAGAAAGCAGTTAAACAGAGTGGGAAGTAAGTTAACCGATCGAGTAATTATCCAATTCCGTTGTCTTTTGCTAATATCCGATCGACCTTGTTTTCGATCGATGCTAATCTTCTCAAAACTGTCGGACGATCTTCATCGATAGATACCATCATATTGATTAACCCTTCTTCAACTCTAGCTAGTCGCAGCATTCCCTGTCTAAATTCATCCATTTGTTCTTCATATCGCAGTCTCGTTGTTTCTTGCTGCTCCAGCATGGCTTGAATAGTCCGAGCATTAGAAGCTACTAATTGTTGTAATTCTTCGTCGGTCATCGTAAATTATTAATTGTGGGCATCTATTATTTTAAAACATTTAACTTGGATCTGAAAAGTTGCAACGATGCACGTAGACAAAGATCGTTATCGATCGCGTGCATCGCTATTTAGTTCGTCTAATCATTACCTCGCAACTTATCTAACACACTGCGATCTTCCAACGTAGAAGTATCTCCAGAAACCTCCTTGCCTGCGGCTAAATCGCGCAATAACCGTCGCATAATTTTACCCGATCGAGTCTTGGGTAGTGCATCGGTAAAACGAATTTCACCCGGACGGGCGATCGCGCCAATTTCTACGCCGACGTGTTTTTGCAACTCTTTTACTAAACTTGCATCGCCGACAAAGTTACTATTTAAAGTCACAAAGGCAACGATTTCTTCGCCTTTAATTTCATCCGGTTTGCCCACAACTGCGGCTTCGACTACCGCAGGGTGAGAGACAAGCGCAGATTCGAGTTCCATCGTGCCCAGACGGTGCCCAGAAACGTTGAGAACATCATCGATGCGTCCCATCACCCAGAAGTATCCATCTGCGTCCTGACGCGCTCCATCCCCCGCAAAATACATGTATTTGCCATCTTTGGGGGCGATGTGTTCCCAGTAAGTTTTGCGGAAACGTTCGTCGTCGCCGTAGACAGTTCGCATCATTCCCGGCCAAGGATATTTTACCGCCAAGTAGCCGCCATTATTGGCAGGGAGGGTTTCACCATCGAGATCGACAATTTCGGCGATGATGCCGGGGAATGGACGCGTGGCTGAGCCTGGTTTCGTGGGGATTGCGCCAGG
>NZ_JANMZA010000295.1:0-2984 GCF_031382685.1 Chamaesiphon sp. OTE_8_metabat_110
GCTGAGGTGGCAAAATCTGAAAAAGCCAAGTCTGAGTTGTTGGTTAGCCCAATTTTGGTTCAGGCAAGAAGACTGGTCAATCGGCAAGTACAATTATTTTCTGGTGAAGAGTTTAATGTAGACCAGGAGAAGGGTTTAAATGGCTTCTGTGACTTTCTGTTTAGCAAGTCTGAAAATCAATTTACAATCGATGCTCCGGTATTAATGCTAGTTGAGGCTAAACGAGGGGAGATTGAAAGTGGATTGGGTCAATGTGTAGCTGAAATGGTAGCAGCCCAAAGCTATAATCAGCTTAAAAATAGAAGTATTCCAGTTATTTATGGTTGTGTAACTAGTGGTACGCTCTGGCAATTTCTTAAATTAGAAGGCAATGATGTGACGATCGATCCTACTAATTATTTGGTTACACCCGTGCAGAAAATTCTTGGTATTCTCAAGTGGATATTAAGTCAATAGCTTACTATTTAGAACGATTACCTACAGCGATCTCGACTACGCCAACGCTAATCCGGTTCGATGCCCAACGCGCGTAATTGAGCCGCCAACCGTTCGGCGCGTTGGCGTTCTCGATCGGTTTGTTGGCGTTCTCGTTCGATTAAGAGATCGGCATCGTCGGCACGTTGGCGTTCGAGTTCGATCTGTTCGTATGGGGTCGGATAGCGATTGGCATCTCGATCGTACCAATACAACCATGGAGCATGGCAGTTTGTCGGCGGTGGGTAGGTATCTAGGTAACTCGTACTAATACATAGCTTTAGCGAGGTCAGAGAAGGGCTTACGCTGATTCTAGTTTTAGGTGAGGAGGTTAGACTTGCTTTAGTACAATTTTATCACAAGTGACTACATGAAATTTGACAATTTCATGCGTTGCACTTCACTTGAATTATTTGGAGATAGTGACGGATGAGTCAAGACCTACTCTGGCTCTTTAGATCGCACGCTTCATATCGATCGATGATACTGCCAATATCTCAATCTGTTCGGTAATGTCCTCCCGACGGTCAGCAAATTCAAAGTTATCGACCGCAGTAATCGCTAGATCGAATAGATCCGATTTAACCGCATTTAAACACTTAAATAGTATCCGATCGGTACTATTTTAGAGGTAGACGATCGAGGATAGAATTGGTCTGTTGCTCGTTGGTCGAAGACCTGCCTTCGGCAATCGTATTGAGCTTCCGCAAAATTGTGGGACGGTCTTCATCAATCGACCCCAGCAATGCTGCTACTCCCTGCTGCGTGTTAGCGAGAATTCGGTTGTTAGCTTCTAACAGTTGGATTCTACTCTGGTGCTCTGCTCTTTCTTCATCTCTTTTCAATCTGTCTGTTGCCGTTTGGTCGAGCATCGCCTGAATAGTCCTGTCATTGGATCTGACGATCGTTCGCACTTCCTCTTGAAATTCCCGTTGAGCAACAACCATCTTCTGTAGAATTAAATCCATCTCTTCAAATGTCATCTATTCAGACCCTAAATTTAGTAGTTATATTTCACATTCCGCACTTGATAAAATCGCTGCTAAAAAGCCTTATTTTTCGCATCTGGTAGGGTGTGCTATCCCGTCAGGGTACGCACCGCTCAGGCTCGGTCGAACGAGGATCGGTGCGGAATGTGGGTTATATTTCACCATCGCGTTTGAGCTTTTCGTAAGCAGCTTGCAATAGCCAAGTCCGGCGACTGGTTTTGGTTGGCTTTCTGAGTCTGTCGATTACTGCGGTTAGTTCGCCTGGAATTGACATCGTAATTCGCACATCTTCTGGCAGCACTAATTCTGGTGCTGTGGGTGCGGTACCACCTTTGTCGTTCGCACATTCGGCTGCTGTATTAACCGTCTTGGTTGCTGTCATGACTAGACTTAATTAGTGCTATTTTGCACTAGAGTAGTAGTATTCTGCTGATTTAATACCATTTTATCATCAACTTAGTGCTAAAGTACACCTGAATAACATGGTATCGAGACAAGAAGTTCGACGCTTGGTATTGCAGGTGTTAAATCGACGGGTGGGTGAGAGCGTAACGATCGATCGACACTACGGATTGCGATCGATCGTAAGCTCAGTATCGTGCATCTGTCTGGGGCATCATTGGCAATCGAGGTTAGGTGCTAATGCTCTAATAAGCTCAAACTGCTTTGAGCAGAGACGATCGTTACTTCGAGACCTCATCTATCTCGATCGCGCAACGAGGTCGAGATCTGCTCGAGATGTAAGTTACTTCAATGTTGAGATCGATCGTGTTAGTATTTATGCTACTGTATCCTCAAACCCCAATCTAGAAGGCGATACCAATGTTAGATTCAGTAGCATCAACTATCTCAATCCGCTCGATCGTGCGCTTCAATCGATCGACGACACTGCCATTAATATTCTTTACTAAGTATTGCTATTGAAAATATGTAGTTATTATTCTATTCATATTCACACAGAAAATTTTTGAATGAGAGAATACACAATATTTAATCGTATTATTGATGCTTACGATAAATCAATTAAAATCGTTAATAACAGCAACGATAAAAGTGAATCAATTAAAATTGTTACCGCTACTAGCGATGAAATTAAAAATATAGAATTATCAAGCGTTAACGAATTACAAAGTCACAACTATTCACATCCAGAAATAGAGGGCAATTATTTACTATTTTTTAATAATACATACAATAAGCTGGTACGTAAATATATTAAAAAGATTCTTAAGAGGATAGCATGGCCTATTCTGAAAAGGCAGGTATTTTTTAATGCGACCATTAGACAAATTTTGTATGGACTTGTTCAAAAAAATCGGGAATTATCATTCAAAGAAGAAGAGAACAGCAGTTATTTGCATGTTTTGAATGAAAAAATAGATAAAATAAATTTATCACCAAAAGAATCAGAAAAAATTTCTAAACTTGAGATAAAGGTCGAGCATCTTACTCAGATAAATCAGCAATTATTAGAACAGATTTCTTTATTGACAACTAAAATTGGCACTATTCCTCAGATTG
>NZ_JANMZA010000340.1:0-6127 GCF_031382685.1 Chamaesiphon sp. OTE_8_metabat_110
TTCGGGGGTTCCCCCCGAATAAAAAAACGACAAGACAGCGCGACAAGACACAATCGGTGGCGGTAATAGAACGAAGCTAGTATTCTTAACCCGAACTGATGTTATTTATCTACAATTGGAACGCTAAATTCGCTTATTCTGAAACCAAGCCTGTAATTGTTGACGACAAGTAGATTCCAAGATGCCGCCAATGACAGTTAACTTATGATTGGAAGCCGCACTGTCTGGAATATTTAACACCGTCCGCACGCTCCCCGTCTTAGCATCATCAGCCCCATATACCAACAACCCCAGCCGCGCCGCAACGATCGCCCCAGCACACATCGGACAGGGTTCGAGCGTCACATATAGCGTACAGCGATCGAGATGCCAACTATTTAGATCTGCTCCCGCCGCTCGAATCGCCACAATTTCCGCATGAGCTGTCGGATCGCGATCGCGTTCGCGGCGATTTTCACCCTCAGCAATTATCTCACCTTCAGGGCCGATGATTATCGCCCCAACAGGCACCTCGCCCGCATTTCCCGCCTGAGTAGCCAACTCGATCGATCGTCCCATCCAGCGTTGATGTACCTGGAAATCTATATTCATCGCCAGCGAGAAGAAGTTAAAGGTGAGGACATGGCGGCTCTCCAGCAGTTATGGTGATAAGCAAGACTTATTGAAAGGGGAAAGGGGTTTTGATGGCACGAGCGATTGATGTTTAAGTAAGCTATTTCCCCAAAATAGCAGGAGAGCCAACATGGCTAACAACTTGCTAATGAAATCACTTATGCCATTACCATCCCACCATCGACATTAAAGGTTTGCCCAGTAATATATGCCGCCGCTGGATCTGCGGCTAAAAATCTCACCATTCCGGCAACTTCTTCGGGTTGTCCGTATCTACCCAGGGGGATGAATTGTAAAATCCCTTCCGCTTTGAGATCGTTTGTCATATCTGTGGCGATAAAACCCGGTGCTACCGCATTGACAGTAATTCCCCGCGTGGACAATTCCTTGGCTACTGTCTTGGTGAAGCCGATTACCCCAGCTTTGGACGCACTGTAGTTTGCTTGCCCTGGATTGCCCATTTGTCCTGCGACTGAGGCGATATTGATAATTCTGCCGGACTTTTGTTTGAGCATGATTTTGCTCACCGCGCGGGTGCAGGAAAATACGCCCGTGAGATTGGTATCGATGACAGCTTGCCAATCCTCGATCTTCATCCGCAATAGCAGCGTATCGCGGGTAATTCCGGCATTATTAACCAAGACATCGATGCGTCCCCATTTGTCCATCACGGTACTGACGAGTGCATCGATTTGGTCGGCTTTGGAGACATCAGCCCCAATCGCTATCGCTTCACCACCACTACCGACGATTTGAGCCACTAATTCATCCGCAGCACCACTAGAACTAGCATAATTAACGGCTACTTTAGCGCCCACGCTGGCTAATTCTAACGCGATCGCACGACCGATTCCTCGGGATGCACCCGTCACGATCGCGACTTTTCCGGCTAATAAATCAGACATTCTCAACTTCTCCATCTACACAAATGTCGATCTTACGCGATCGAGCGCTCATTAATTATCAATTATCAATTATTAATTATCAATTATTTACTGCTTACCACCAACCGACGACGAAGCGAGTCGCTACGTCGTTTAGCTGTTTCATTTTCGGGTTCTAATGCCAAGGCTTGTTCGTAAATATCTAAAGCTTGAGATGGGAGTTTCTTTTGTTCGTACGCATGTCCGAGATTATTCATCGCCATCACATACTCTGGTTCGAGCTTGATTGCTTCTTTGTACTGACGAATTGCTAAATCGTACTGTTCTTGTCCAAAATAAGCATAACCGAGAGCATTGTATATTGGAGACATTTCTGGACTCGATCCATCTTCCAGCTTGATAGCTTTTTTGAACATCATAATGGCTTGGATAAACATTCTTTTCTCCAGATAAATACTACCTAATTCGTAATATTCTGGAATCGTGCCGCGCTCACTTTTGAGTTTCTTTTCTAGTTTGTTGAGTGCGTTTTCAATTTTCTGAGTCTTCAAAATTTGTCTGAGGATAGCAACAGCCGCCACACTCAATAGGAGCAAGAAGGCACCCAGGTAAACTACGAGTAAATTTTTGTCTGAAAAGTCCATTGGTAAGCAGTGGGTAGTAACTAATAAAAGCAGTGGCTAGGGGCGATTGGCTCCTCGATCCACGAGGTACTCAATACCTGACTATCTATGATAACTTGAGAGCCAACTTATATGTCTTAGGCTTGATAACAATTAACTAGGGAATAGTGGATAGTGAATAGTGGATAGTGGATAGTGGATAGTGGATAGAGAGTTTTAATGCAAGTCTCCCAGTCCCCAAGTCTCCCCGTCTGTCTTGAAAAGGTGCTCTACTTGGGGAAACCCCAAGATCGCACTTTTCGCTCCCCGTCCCCCAGTCTCCCAGTCCTCTACTGCAATCCCCAATACTGAATCCGCTGTCCAAGCCAGCCGTCGGCTTGCCAACGTTCGATCGAGCGATCGACTAATTGCCGCAATGGATCGTATTGTAATCCTTTAGGGATGACAATGCCCAAGGCTTCGATCGATAATTTGTCGGGTAATAGACGATAATTTGGCGCGGTTTTGCTCCAGCCGATGAGGAGGCTCCGATCTGCGGCGATGGCGACAACTTTGCCACTAGCGAGCAATTGTTGGGCTTGGCGATAGCTATCGACACCGACTAATTTAGCTGTAGGGATGAAATATTGGACGGCAGAGATCGTGGTGGAGTTATTGAGTACTGCGACTTTTTTACCAGCTAAATCGCTACTTCTAGTAATGTTCGGTCGATTGGTAATTATTGCCGTACCATCGAGATAATAACGCCGACTAAAATCAACTACTCGCGATCGAGTTGTGGTAATTGTGACTCTGGCAATTGTCAAATCTACAGTACCATCGATCGCGACTTTGAGCCGATCTTGATTAGTAACTGGTACTAGTTTAACTGCATCGGGATTATTAAATATTTCGGTAGCTAATTTACGGGCGATATCGATTTCCAAGCCCTGTAAATTTCCCGATCGATCTCGAAAACCTAATGGTGGTGAGTTATCTTTGACTGCAACGATTAATTGCCTACGTTGCTGAATTTCTTTGAGCGTTCCCGCTTGAGCCGATCGGGAAAGATCGATACTCGCGATCGATAATAACATGAAAAATAAAGATTTGAATCGATGTGATTTAGCTTTATTTTTCATGCCTAATTAGTAGATATTTGTAGGCTGGATCGAGCGAATGTGAAACCCAACTCTTACCACCATTGATGGGATAGTTGGGTTTCGTTCCTCTACCCAACCTACAGTCTGTATTAGGCTATTGTGCTGCGGCTGCGGCGAGTTTGACTACTTGCTCGAAACTTGCGGGATCGAGGATCGCGATTTGCGCGAGCATCTTGCGATTGAGTTGGATGTCAGCTTTTTTCATGTTGCCGATCAATTGGCTGTAGCTCATGCCATGTTGACGAGAAGCTGCATTGATCCGGGCGATCCATAAACGACGAAAATCGCGTTTTTTCTTCTTACGATCGCGATAGGCATTCCGTAATGCCTTCATTACTTGTTGGTTAGCAATCCGATAGAGTTTCGAGTGAGAACCTCTAAAGCCCTTTGCTAACTTGAGAATTTTGTTGCGGTGCTTCCGCGCCACGTTACCGCGCTTTACCCGAGTCATAGTTTAAATTAGGTGATTTGGTGATTAAAATTGCTCTACGGCATTATCGATCGCGATTTACGATCTCAGTCCTCAAGCTACCAGTTGTGATTTACTGCACTTATCCAGGTGGACAGTTACAAGTAAGGGAGCATCCCGCGTACTCTGAGTACATCAGTCTCGTCAACGGCAGTTGCCTTGGATAGGCTCCGACGACGATCGGCATTTTTGTGTTCGAGCAGGTGGCTTTTAAACGCCTTACGACGCATGATTTTACCAGTGCCACTAGCGCGAAAACGCTTCGCTGCTGCTTTGCGGCTTTTGAGTTTCGGCATTGGAGTAAATATGTTTAGACACAATTTATTATTGTACTCGATCGATCCCATAAATAGATAGGTGTTAGGCTTTGGGCTTTAGGCTTTAGGGACGGAGCGTGTTCCCCTTTCTTGCCCTAATACCTAAAGCCCAAAGCCTAATACCTATTCCCTATTCCCCATTACCTGAGTAAAAGCGACCTTCGCCGCAGCTTGTTCGGCGGCTTTCTTTGATTGTCCCGTACCTGTGCCCAGATGTCGATCGCGGAACCAGACTTCGGCGATAAAGCGTTTGAACCTGTCGAGTTTGAGCGGATCTTCGTAGACACGGTATTCTGGTAACGCTTTATAGTGCGCTTGCGTCCACTCTTGGAGCGCATCCTTATAGTTTTGACGCGCGGGATCTTGGAGAATTTCGGTTGCTAGTTGCTGAAAATGCGGATCTAACCAGGGACGGACTAACTTTAGATTATTAGTTGTCAGATACAGCGCGGCGAGTACCGCCTCAAACGCGTCAGCCAGCCGCGACACTCGCCCAGAAGGATCGCCCACCGCCGAAGCAGCTAGAGTCAGATAGCGATCGAATCCGTATCCATCAGCGAGTTGCGCCAAAATGCGATCGCTCACCAATACCTTCCGAATCGCCGAAAAATCACCCACCGACTTATCGGGATAAGTTTCCCACAAAAATTCGGATGCCGCCAACCGGACGACTGAATCACCGATGAATTCTAACTGCTCGTAATTGGGCACTCCCACTGTCGGATGCGTCAAGGCAATATCCAACAGCGCCCAATCGATCTGTGTATCTCCTGGCAATCCCAACCGAATCATTAATTTTCCTAATTCCTGTTGTCGCCGTGGGTGCATCAGTATTTTTACTCGCTCAAAAAATGGAGAAAAGAGTCGGAAGTAAGCCGGGTTCTGTTATCTCTTGCGAGACGGTGGTTATCTATCTGGGTAGTTTGTTACCAAGTACCTCAAGCGGATCTAAACGGAACAGGGAAAAAACCAACCATTGCCCCTGCCTTGCTTCCAACCGGGGTTTACCGAGCCAGTACCTCTCGATACTGCTGGTGCGCTCTTACCGCACCTTTGCACCCTTACCGCAGGTAGTGGATAGTGGACAGTGAATAGTGGATAGAAAAAACTATTCACTATTCACTATTCACTATCCACTTCCCGTGGCGGTATTTTTCTGTGGCACTATCCTCACGATCGCTCGCACTGGGAATTACCCAGCAAGTTTGGTCTTTGGGAAGCCCGGACTTTCCTCGAATTCGACTAGCAAACTCGCAACCACCTCACCGACTCTTTTCTCAATTCCTTATTGTACAGGGTCGTTGTCGGTAGGGGGTAGATGGTAGAGATCGAACAAAAGTATCACTTCTACCAAAAATATCCCGATCGAACTTGGGTGCGCTGTTCGCTGGAGTTGTGTTCTAGTGTATATTCGCGGGTAATTGCGCCGCGCTCTCGTAAATTTGTTACTTCAGTTTCGGCAACTTCGGTATCTGTCGATAATAAGATTACTTGTTGACTGGCTGCGGGAAAATAGCGTTCGATTAGATTGGTACGGTGGGAGGAATCCAATCTTCCTAACGGGGTATCGATCGCGATCGGTAATTGTCGTCCCGATACGCGTGCCAACCCCCATAATAAGGCGATCGCGAGCAGTTGTTTTTCCCCGGCGGAGAGGCGGTTTTTTGGTAACAATTTACCTTCGCGATCGTGGAGCGTTAGGGCGAAGGTGCTGCTATCGATCGTTACGCGTTGGACGAGTTCGGATTTGTGTAGTAAATAGCGAAAACATTCGGTAACTTCGTTTTCGAGTTTGTTAATTTTCTTGAGAGTAAGCTTGACTTTAAATACTTCTAATGTTGCTTTAACTTTAGCGATCGAATCGATAATATGTCGATCGTTTTTTAGGCTGATATTAGTTTCGGTATAAGTTGCTAATTCTTGTCTGGTTTTGGTAATAACTCGGTCGAGTTCTTGATGGCGGCGTTCGCTGGTAATTTTATCGGCTTTGAGTTGGGATACTAGTTCGCGAGCGGTACTTTCTTGGGCTTTGAGGCGGATGTATTCTTCTGGCGATGCGGCTTCAGCAATTTGGCGATCG
>NZ_JANMZA010000347.1:0-5056 GCF_031382685.1 Chamaesiphon sp. OTE_8_metabat_110
CCAGTTACCGCTTACTCGCCGTCAGGGGCTAGAATTGGCGCAGCAGATCGATCGCGATCTCGACTCAGCCGAGCAACTATGGTTGGTTGATTATTTGCAATATATTTATTGGCAAAAATACCGCCATCCCCCCGCAATCGAATTACTCGAACAGACTCGATCGCAGTTACTCGCCTACGTGCAACCCCGCTTAGTTTGGGAATGCACATTAATGAGAATCAGCTAACACATTAGACCTCCTGCGAAAGTCAGGAAATAGAATTGATAATTGTTGTGGTGGGCACTGCCCACCACAACAATTATCGGTAATGCTAGTATCTAAAATAAAGCGTTGCTGAATTAATATACGATCGCGAAATCGGGATGACAATTCATGATAGCCAGCGCGGATGCCAACCAGAAATTGGCAATCGATCGGCGGGTAATGGTGTCGCGATTTCGCGGAGATTGGGCGGGATTGGTAAGAGCCACACCACGCCAGTCCCATTACCTTGGACGATCTGATTGGTATTGTCACCGCGCTCTATTTGGTCGAACATGACCGCCAATCCATCGGGAGCCAGACTCATCTGAATCCCTTGTTGAATCGGTAATAAGGTCATCAGTAAGATTTTCTGAGTCTTGACATCGATCGCTGTCAAAAAAGGTTCTTCTCGACTATTTTCATCCTGGGTTTTGAGCGAGGTAGCCAAACAATAAATAATGTCTTTACCTGGAGAGAATTTAGCATCCCAAATAGAACCATTGGTTTGGAAAATTTTCTGTTTGACACCTTGATTATTTACCATAAATAGCGATCTAGTATAATCACTATTGTATTTAACCATTGCCGCAGCAGTACCATCGGTAGCGAAGCCCAGAACACTGCTAAATTCTGGCGAAAAGTCTAGGTTATTACCTGGGGTTGGTGTCAAGGGTAAAATCGAAATCCCTTGTTGTTCGACGGCGGCGGCGACGGCGCTACTATCTGGGGTAATGGCAAAATCACCACTTTGTCTGAGTTTGAGCGGAGCGGCAGATTTGTCTAGAGTGACGACCCACAAGGCAAAGTCACTGGGCTTTTTGCGATTCACTCTTTGGACGACGACTTTATTACCATCGGGGGAGAGATCGAATTTGACATTTTGATACTCGCGACTGTCGAGGACTAATTCAGCTTTGCCAGGAGTGACAATTTGCCGTTGGCGCAGCAGCTCCGGTGACGCATCGAGACTGAGGTCGCGCGGGGGAAGTCCGGTCGTAATACTATAGACTTGCTGACTGGAAATTGCGGGTTGCCCATTTGCCAAAGTTTGAGGATCGGTAGCGGTAAAAACGATTTTTTGGCTATTGCGATCGAGCTTATAATCTGTCACTACTAAATTTTCGGGAGTGACAACTTGGGAGGTTTTAGTTTGGAAATTGTAAATAACAATCCGACCGCGATCGGTCGTGCCGCTGCTAATATAAGCAAACATTCGATCTGGCGTCTGAAACTCGCCGCTAAATGGCACGATTTCCTTACCGCTAGTCTTCCCAATTAGCTCTCTAGCCCCTTGGAGACTGACTTGATATGTCTTGCCATATTGAGCTGGATTAGTCAGCGTATATGCCATTCTAGACCCCGCCCAGCTAATTTTCCCCGGCAGTGGCGGCGTAATTTGGAGTTGCTTGGCAACAGTCGGTCGATCGATCTGGCGGTTGAAAGTCAAGGTAAAGGCGATGTCATCCGCCCCAATCCGTCGGTTTTGCCAATTGAAGTCGCGGACTTGCGGCAACGTACGATCGCCACTCCACAATAAAATCGCGATCGCCATACTCAATCCCACCATCCAAATGATGGCAATGCGATCGATCGGTTGTGATGGTTTGCTAGAGTTCATGGGAGATGGGAGAGGTAATAGGGGTAAGAGGTAAGAGGTAATAGGTAAGAGGTAATATCGATAGTCACTAACTCCTGTCCTCTACTATCTCCCATCTCCCATCTCCCATCTACTCCTGATAAGGATTCTTCGGCGCGGGGATAGACTTGAGTTCATTAGCTTCGATGACTAATTGACGGCTACCAGCAAAGGTTTCGACGATCGCGGTGCCTTTGACTTGGAGCCAGCTATCTTGGGAATAGGTTTCGCGAGTACCGTTGAACTTGACTAGCATTGAGACTGGGTAGGCATCTGCGGCGCAACAGGTAATCACGAATCGCGATAGCATCAGGTAGTTCGGTGGGAGTTCTTTGGAGTAGAAGATAAAGCCGTTGATATTGGCTTTTTGACCCAGATAGGCGTCGGGTTCGGGATAATTATTGAGCGTTCGGACCCAATCTACCAAGGTTTTGGATTCCGATCGGACGTTGGTACGGAAGGCTTGGGTTTGGCTGCGGGTGACTGTTACCGATTCACCAGTCACTCCGCGCTGAATTGCGGCTTGACTAGTAAATATTTTGGGGGTAATAATCAATCCCGCGATCGCGGTACCCAAGAGTAACATGGTGGTAATAACTGGTGGTAGTAAACTACTGTGCAGTTCTGGCGGTGCGACAATTTTACCGCGATAGAGTCGCCAGCTCTGCCATAGCCCGATCGCGAGTAAGCAGCCGCCTGTAATCGTGACTAGTGGGTAATAGCTGGGATGGATCAGAATGTAGAGCGTACCATCGATCGCGTATTTGAGCAGCAAAATACCCCAAGCGGTAACTGCCGTAATCTCTAACCACGACTTACGCAGACTGGAGCGAGCAGTTGGGGGATTAACTGACATGGAAGTTTACAAAAAGGGTCAGGAGGAATGTAAGCTGAGTGGCGATCGCAAATAGATAAAAGATGGCTTTGGGTGTAAAAATTGAGAGCATCAGCCCGATACTTTTGAGATCGAACATCGGCCCGAATACCAAGAAGGCGAGGATCGAACCGCTAGTAAATGTAGCGGCAAATGAGAGCGCAAAAAAAGCATCCACAGTCGAACAAATCGAAATCGAACCCGCCAGAATCATCATCACGACGATCGAAATTACTGGCCCTTCGCCGAGGCTGACGATTAGTTCGCGGGGGGTAAGGGTTTGGATGGCGGCGGCGACGGCACTACCGAGGACTAATACGCCGCCTAGTTCGCGGAGTTCTTGGACGACATTATCGAGGACTAAATTCACATTGGCTTGGAGCGATCGTTTGGGTGGCTGAATCAAATCTTGAGTCATCCGCTTGGGTGCCATCCCCGCCGTACCCAAAATAAAGTCACCGCCATCGAGCAGACTATTGCCAGTAGGTATTTTGGGTTGCGATCGGAGCGTACTTAACGCCATCGCTGGCTGTAAAATTGGTTGCAGATCGGTTTGGAGACTAAAAATACAGCCAACTACCGTCGCGATCGTCAGGGAAAATACTACACGTAAAATGACGATTTCGGGTCGATCGTGAAACGCAATCCAAGTAGACCAAATCACGATCGGATTGACTGTCGGTGCTGCGATCAAAAATCCGATCGCCACTGGCATCGGTACCCCTTGCATTATCAATCGCCGCGCGACGGGGACATTGCCACACTCGCACACGGGAAATAAGAAGCCGATACAACTCCCCGCAAATGCTCCTAGCACGGGATTTTTGGGCAAATGCGCGGTCAACCAGCGTTCGTCGATACAAATCAGCAGGACGCTCGATAATAAGACTCCTAGCAACAAAAATGGGATTGCTTCTACCAGTAAGCTCAAAAAGAGGGTAAATGCGTTATTAAGCTGTTCCATCTCGATCGCATCAGTTGGGGGATATTTGGTGATTGTTGGTCATTGGTGCTGGATTGTTCCCAAGTCTCAACCTGCATTCCAGTTCGGTATATATAACTCCAACAATCCTGGTGGCGGTAAGATTTCAATCCGCCGCGCGGGAATGTCTACTAATGGGACGATTGCCGCCACAAATGGAATCATCGCTTCGACAGCCTTACCATCCGCTTGGGGGACGCTGACTACCAGAATCTCATGTCCGGCGGTAAAAATATCGGCAACGATCCCCACAGCCAATCCCGTCACCCGATCGAACACGGGCATCCCGATCAAATCCTGACTATGATACTCTCCCGGTGCTAGCTGCGGTCGATCGGTTGCTGGTAATAATAGCATTTGACCGCGCAAGTTTTCGGCTTGAGATCGATCGCCGATTCCGGCTAGCTGCACCACGTATAAGCCTTTGCCGGGGATTTGATAACCTTTTTCGAGTTGGATCGATCGCGGTTGGAGATCTTGCGCGCCCCACAACCACCGTTCGCCAGCTCGCTCGAACCGTTCGGGAAAATCGGAGTTGGGATAGACCTTGACTTCGCCTTTAATGCCCTGTGCGCCGACGATCGACCCAATTTCCATCCAACCATCGGGCGGTGCTAGTGGCGCTTGCCTCGTGGCAATCTGGGGGGTGGGTTGAGACTGTGAATCGGTCATGGCTCGGTCGGTAAGGAGTTCGGATCGATCTTAATAGTAAACCACAAAGCTCGCTAGCGAATGCAGACCTGTGCCGATCGAGCCAGTTGAAAAACTGTCCACTCGATCGTTCGATCGATTTTTATTCAGCTTAAGATTGACTCATCGAGCAACACAATTTAGTTGTCCCTCACTTGGCTAATATTATGAATAACATGCAGCAAATCGGTTATCAAAAAGATAGTAACGCTTGGATTTTTCAAACTTGGGCATCTTTTCTATTGTCCGTTGGCATCACGACTACGGGAATTATTTACTTACCCGTAGATTTATGGGTTAAAGGTTTCATGGGTATGGGCTTGGGCTTTTCAGTATCTTCGACTTTTACACTGGCAAAAACTCAGCGAGATCTCCATGAATCGACTAAGTTAACCTCAAAAATTGAAGAAGCAAAAGTCGAGCAAATTCTCTCTCAACATGGGGTGTTAAAGTAATCTATTTAGCTATCATTAATTAGATTCGATCGTGACTCTAAACCTTATATATCTTATAAAATCCTTGTGGTGGGCAGTGCCCACCCTACTGGCGTGACCGGACAAAAACTGTGGGTAAAACGATCGTCAAAGTATTTTTAATTAATACTTTAAATTCTTAAATGCCCACAGTTTT
>NZ_JANMZA010000348.1:0-6131 GCF_031382685.1 Chamaesiphon sp. OTE_8_metabat_110
AAAACCTCCTACTCGATTGCTGTTCGTAAAATGATGATACAGCCTCTCATTGTAGCTAATTTTCGGACGGATACGAAACTGAATATTTACTGGTCTAGAGCAATTGACTACGGATGTAGGTCTATTGGTGTCAATCCTACCTTAGTATCATCAGCTACCACAATCAGCAATTTATCTGAAATTACGTGGGTTGGAGTCAGCCATTAGTCTAAATCTGAAAATTCGATTCCGCCTTGTCTGAGCAGCTTCCAGCCGGAACCATGCCACTGGATCACCGTGGATGGTAGTCTTGGTGTCGGCAAATCGTCACTATCACTCTGAAGCGCAAACACCTGTGGGAACCGATTGCCGATCTCTGACATGGTGAGCAATGGCGGCTCTCCCGATAAGTTGGCGCTAGTAGTGGCTAAAGCACCAGTCTGACGCAAAATCGCCCGCGCGATCTGACAGTCGGGCACGCGCAAACCGATGGTGTGGTTGCCGAGCGGATTCATCACTGCCGGAATCGCCGCAGAAGCTGGTAAAACTAATGTCAGTGCGCCCGGAAAGTAGCGATCGGCGACTGCTTGCCAAATTTCCCGCTCTCGATCGGTACCCGTGGTAAACTGCCACAAATCAGCTACCTCACCTACCATCAAAATTAGGGGCTTGTCTGGCGATCTTTGTTTGATCGCAAAGATTTCTGCCGCATGAGCGGGGAGAGTTGCCAAGGCGGGCACCGTATCAGTTGGAAAACTAATTGGATTACCATTGAGCGCAGCAGAGATTGCCCCATTGAGATCGACGTTAGGCACTGGCTAAAAGAGATGAAGGATGAATATTAATCACCCTATTTTAGGGGACGATCGCTAGTCGCGTTGAATGATACCCAACATTCCGACACCAACTGTAATTAAACCTAGCCCAATCCAGACACCTTCAGCCGCCACATTGAGCCGATGAATATTTTCGCGGTGAGCGGCGATGAATAATTCTCGTTGATTAGCTTTAGCGGCAACCAACTGTTGGAAGTTCCGCTCTGCTGCGGTTAGTCGCAGAAAATCAGCATAGCCCCAATATCCAGACAGGAATGCGCCAGTCAATCCTGGAATAATTAACAGCGTCAAAAATGCTAAATTTTTCATACTTTTGGGATTTTATGAGAGTACTCAACTACTTTTATTTTACTACTAACAAAAGAAAGTTTTTACTCGTCTAGCAGTGGCAATCGATCGCGTGGAGGTTGTTGCTCATCGCCGACATTTGTCATGCAATGAGGATCTCTCGATCGGCCATTATGCGGATCTATTTTTGATATTTATGTATTTTGGATTAGTAATAAAATCGAACAACTGAAGATTATTAACGAGCGATCTAGCTTTAGATCGAGCTTTGAGCCGATCGAGATTCACCCGATCTTAGGATTGACGGACAATTATTCTTGTTTGATTTTTTACATATACTTAGGATCGCCGCCCGTATTCTGACCGATCTAGTAGCTAAAGGGGACTTGTTATAATAGCAGCCTAAATGTGTTGCTGGTGGTGGATTACATGCGAAGTGCGAGTGACTCCAAAGAATCTATTGATTTAAATTTTAGAGATTATTTATTAACAATTAAGCGACATTGGATACCTGCTGTGAGTATCTTTGCCGGGACGGTGGCGGCGAGCATGTTAGTAGCAGCCTTACTTAAGCCAGTTTATCAAGCCCAAGGTAGAATATTATTTAAGAATTCTAGTTTCAAAATTATTGGCGATAATCTGTCACCTAACAACACTGAAGGTGGATCGGCAGTAGATCTAAAGCCTTTAGTATCGAATCAAAATCCGCTGGCGACTCAAGTGGAGATAATTTCCTCACCCTTATTATTAAATGGGACGATCGAAAAATTACACCTTAAAAACGAGCGCGGCGAGCGGCTACAAGCAACCGATCTGAAAACTAATTTAGCAGTTAAAATTGTGGCTGGTACCGATCTATTACAAATCGACTATAAAGATCGCGAGCCAAACCAGACTGCTAGTGTCGTGAATGCACTCATGAATCTATACGTCGCCAATGATATACTCACCAATCGTAACGAAGCCGAAATAATCGGGCGATTTATGAGCGAACAGTTGCCGCAAACTCAACTGAATATGAATGCGGCAGAAATCGCCCTACGGAAATTTAAACAGCAAAATAATATCATAGATTTAGGCGAAGAAGCAAAAATCGCCGTTAGTACGATCGGCAATTTAGAATCAGGAATTGTTACAGCTCGCTCTCAACTAGCAGACATCAAAGCGCAGAATCAGGAGTTACATCAAAAAATAAAGCTAAACACTCAGGACGCGATGATATTTAGTACAGTTAGTCAATCACCTGCAATCCAAGGCATCCTGACTCAATTGCAAGAGCTAGATCGTCAAATCGCGATCGAAAGCAGTCGGTTTTCCGAAAGTAACCCCATTATTATGAGTCTTGAAGAGAAGAAAATTAAATTAAATGAATTATTAGCGGGTCAAATTAGCAGTGTTACTGGTATCCAAGCCGCCCTGCCACCAGGAGCGTTACGAGTCGGAGAACTCAAACAAAATTTGATTAAGGAATTGCTCCAATCCGAAGTACAGCGGACGGGAGCGACTAAAAAATTAGCTTCACTAGAAAAGGCTCTAGCTGACTACAAAAAAAGAGTTTGGGTAATGCCACAGTTGCTCCAAACCCAACGCCAGTTAGAAAAACAGCTCGAAGTATCGCAGTCTACATACAAAACATTATTAAAGAAAATTCAAGAAATTCAACTAGCTAAAACTAATAGTACCTCGAATGCCCGCATCATCAATAGTGCGATCGTTCCTGAAGATGCCGATCCTGTAACTAGAAATATAATTGCAAGTTTAGGTCTGCTGATGGGCGCGTTATTCTCGACTGGCACAGTTGCTTATCTAGCAAGAAAAGAACGATCGAACAGAGCGCCACAAGATGTAAGTAAACTATTTAGAAGTAAATTACTCGGCGATATTCCCCGACAAGCTGCCGATGGCAGTTTTGTAGCTCATCCTGAAAGCAGCAAAGTAGAATTTGCTGTTAGAGATCTGCGTAAATCTCTAGCTTCCGATCGATCTCAGATAATTCAATTCAATTTGAGATTTGTTAATTCGGCAAAAATCATTAAAATCATCACAATTACTAGTACCATTGCCAGTGGTGAAAAATCTAAAAAAGCAGCTAATTTAGCCGCTGCGATCGCTGGATTAGGTCAAAAAGTTTTATTAATTGATGCCGATCTTCGCACTCCTTATCAGCACCAGTTTTGGAAATTACCATTAGCAAAAGGCTTGAGCGAGATCTTAGTAGGTAACTCCAACTTTCGTCAAGTTGCGTGGACGGTAATGGATAACTTAGATATATTAACCGCTGGAGCGGGAACATTGCAGCCGTTATTTAGTGTAGAATCGCATCAAATGCAGTCGTTAATTCATGAAATTTCTCATCTATATGATTTTGCGATTGTCGATATGCCGCCACTATTAATCTCTACAAATGCGATCGATATGGAGCGGATGAACGATAACATTTTGACGATCGATCTTCAGGACGATCTGACTCCAGTTGCTGTCTGAGGTGAGAGGGTGTCTGAAAACGCAGCAATTAGACTTTTCAGACATCCTCTTACCTAAAATCCAAATGAACGACGGAAGTTATTAATCGTCCGGCGCGTATCATCAACAGTCTCAGTGACATTATTGACTGTCTCAGTAACTTGGCGAACAGAATTTAGCGTGGCTTGAATGTTATCAATTTTGTCGCGCGGATCTGGCTGAGCGCCAGCGACATAAACCGCACCTGCTTCAGGGGCTGGGGACTTGTCTATTTGCAAGGTGTCAGTATCGATACCGACGACACCAGCTTTATTTAAGAACACGCCAATCGGCACGGCATAATTAAATCCTGGCTTGAGTTTGGCAGCCAAACCCATCGCAGCTTCTTGGCTCAAACCAGACTCCATCAATTGTCGCGCATCCTCTTTATCGCCCATGCCATGAATTCCGACTAATCTACCCGCAGTGTCAAGAACAGGACAGCCACTCATGCCCGCGCGAGTAACATTGGTATAAATCATGCTGTAACCGCTGAGGGATTTGGGTAAAAATCCTGAAATACTGCCTGAAGTAAATTGTCTGACTAGTTCGCCGCCAGCCGCATTCCCGACTGCACCATTAGACGGCCAACCAGAGACAAACACATCTTGTCCTTCTGATGCTTTGGCGGTACTGATTTTGGCAACTGGATAGTTCTTGTCACTGGTAAATTTGACGACAGCCAGATCGACACCATCTAAGCGCTTGATTTTCGTATAGTCGATCGCGTGAGCCTGTTTGTCAGCAGTAACGAGCTTAAAGTTATCTCTTTGTCTGACCACATGATCGGCAGTGAGTACATAGTAAGTATTGCCGTTCCTTTGGATGATTACGCCCGAGCCATGCCCCTGCTCGCCTCTAATTAATACGGTTACTTCCCGAGCGATGTCATTAACTTGGGTGCCAGGGAGGGCGCGGGCAGTACCGGGCAGAGTCATGACGATCGCACTGACAACTGCTGTTCCAGTCAATATTGACGCTAGGTGATGAGAATTCCGCATAATAATCGATCGCTATGTAGGGGTATAAAATGAGCTACTACATTTATTTACACCAGTTATAGCTCAATTTCCAGTAATGTCCCGATCTAGCCATGAGATTGAGCCAAAACTCTCAATCGCGACAGCCGACATTAGCAACCGGATCGAGCGGAGCGTACTACCATCAGTCAATTGGCTCGATCGAGTGCGTGCCAGTTATCCCCTCGCCGCGCTATTTTCGAGCTGCCAGCCACTCAATGACCTGCTGCCCCAGGCTGACACCATTTAACCTGTCGATCTCGCGGATGCCTGTCGGACTCGTCACATTTACCTCAGTCAGATAACCGCCGATGACATCAATTCCCACAAAGTACAAGCCAGCAGCTTGGAGTTTGGGCGCGATTTCCGCACACATCTGGTATTCTCGATCGGTAATATCTACTTGGGCGCTGCGTCCGCCAACTGCCATATTGCCCCGAAATTCCTTCCCTGTCGGGATGCGATTGACCGCCCCTAGCGGCCTACCATCGAGTAAAATAATTCGCTTGTCCCCATCCTTAGCCGCTGGGAGAAATTTCTGAATCATCAGCGGTTCGCGGTCTTGGCGGGTGCTAACTTCAATCAACGAATTGAAATTGCGATCGTCGGGCGTGAGAAATAAGATCCCTTCGCCACCTTTGCCGCCGAGCGGTTTTAAGACCGCCGCACCGTGAGTTTCGACGAACTGCCGAATTACGGTTTTATCGCGCGAGACGATCGTTTCGGTCATCCACTGGGCAAATTGCAGGGCAAACATCTTCTCATTCGCAGCCCGCAAGCCAGCAGGACTATTGAGTACCAAAGTTTTGGTCGGGTCGATACAGTCGAGAATGTAAGTAGTGTACAAATACGGCACATCCACAGGTGGGTCTGTCCGCATGAATACGGCATCCATTTCATCGAGCGGGGTAAATGTTACATCCCCGAGCTGATACCAGTCTTGCTGCGCCACCCAGCGCCCATCCTGAAGCTGTACGGGGGTAAGTTTGACCGATTGCAGAAAACCCCAGGCACGACCTGCGACGACACTTAACTTTTCGGCTTGGGTAATCCAGACCTGATGCCCGAGCCGATCGGCTGCCTCCATCAGTGCCACACTGGTATCGTGAGTGGGATCTAGCTTGGCGATCGGATCGATAATAAATGTTAGTTTCATTAGATGGGAGTGGGGAGATGGGAAGATGGGAGTTGGGGAGACGGGGAGACGGGGGTACTGGGGGAATGAATATTGGTGCGATCGACAAAGGAGGAAGGGTAATTTATAAGCTACCCTTCCTCCTTTATTTTGGATCGATTGGTGTCGATCGAGTCAATTTATCTTTTGGCGTTGCTGAATCTGGGTATGATACCAATCGAAATCCCTTGCCCTCACCCCGCCCTCGCCTCCGGCTCTGGCTCCCCTCTGTCTTGTCTTGCTGCTTGGTGCGCTGAACCCTCGGGGAACCCGAGGAGCGCGCATCCGCTGTCTTGAAAAGGTGCTTCACTTGGGGAAACCCCAAGAACGCAC
>NZ_JANMZA010000369.1:0-2873 GCF_031382685.1 Chamaesiphon sp. OTE_8_metabat_110
GATCGGTTGCGCCCAGATTCGCGATCTCCATGCCCTGTTCGACAGTCGTAATTCCACAAATTTTAATTCGCATTATTTTAAAGGATCGAGAAATTTATCAATTTTTGTTAATTATCGACAGGAGTTGGTTGACGAACGCCATTATTAACTAATAATTGCCATACATGAGTGGCGATCGGGAGTTAGATTTTTTGTTAGATAACTTAATTATTGCTGCCATTCCGCATACCGAACCGTGGGGGTTTAATACTGCACTGGTGATGATTATTTGTAACTTGGTGGCAGTGGCGATCGCGGCGTTAAATGCCAAACTAACCGGGCGGATAGGGAGTTTTAACTTATCTGAGCTAGTTGCTGCGATGAGTTTTGGGCATATTGTGGGAGTTGGATTCGTGCTCGGATTGACCAATATCGGGATCATCTAATTGCGGTTTCCGGCTTGTTACTAAAAGTTATCATTTAATCGCGATAGAATACCTTAAGCTGTTATTAGATATCCAAATCTTTAGGAGTAAATCATGTTAAATTCTACCTTGTTACTTGGGGCGATCGGACCGATGAGTCAAGCATGGTCGCCCACAGTCGCGATCGTGATGGTGGTGTGTTCCGTCCTCGGTGTGGCGATCGCCAGTACTACCAAAAAAGCTGGCCCCGCTCTGGTGGGTGGTTTGACCGCAGCTCAATTGCTGGCTGGTACTGCGTTCGGACATCTAGTTGGCGTCGGTGCAACTTTGGGTCTAACTCGTCTTGGTATCATTTAAATCGATTTATTCGATCGTTAGCTCCCGCAACTACTCTGCACTTGCAGTTGTGATATCTGACGATCGAGCCATATGTCTACATAATCGGATCGTGGACGGTGACAAGTTTGGTACCATCGGGAAAGGTAGCTTCGACTTGGATATCGTGAATCATCTCAGCAATCCCTTCCATCACGTCATCGCGAGCGAGTAAAGTTTTCCCATAATTCATCAGTTGGGCGACAGTTTGCCCATCCCGGGCACCTTCCAAGATTGCAGCGGAGATATAAGCAATCGCTTCGGGGTAATTGAGTTTTAAGCCTCTAGCTTTACGACGCTCGGCAACGAGCGCAGCGGTGAAAATTAAGAGTTTATCTTTTTCTTGCGGGGAGAGTTGCATGGGTAAAGGGTAAAGGGTAGCGGGTAGGGGTAAGAGGTAAGAGGTAAGAGGTAAAAGGTAAGAGGTAAAAGGTAAAAGGTAAAAGGTAAAAGGTAAGAGGTAATGGGTTACTTGCGTCTTTCTCCCATCTCCCATCTCCCATCTCCCATCTCCCATCTCCCACCTCCCATCTCCCACCTCCCCTATTGCCAAACTCGTGGACGAATCGGCGGACTATCGAGAAATGAATGGCGGAGGAGATGCCAGACAGCGGTAAACCATTGCCGAACTTCTGTAGTCGAGTCACCGCGATACCGACATAATAAGCCTTCTGTCAGACGGGTTACGCCGATTTTATGTGGCTCGCCGTCAAAGAGCGATCGAGCCGCGATCGCGATCTCCTTCCTAATCATCCGATCGTGGTAAGGTAGCTGAGGCTCGATCGGGCTGGCACCAATCCATGCTAGGCTACCGACGATCGGATATCCTGCTAGACTATTGGGTCGATCGATTTGGGTATTGCCATATAATAACTGTCGATCGATCCAAATCGGTCGCCCTTGGCGATACACCTCCGTTGCTGATTGCCATCTACCGCGCGTAAATTTTTCGCCGTGTGCCGTGCGTCCGAAGCGCAAGATCTCCCAACCCAGCCAGCTTGCTGTCGGCGCGAGATCCACCTGTAGCTGTTGCTCAAAGATTGCCCCATTAAAAATAATCGTCTCTTGGGGTATCCATTCCAGACAAGCATTATCGCCAATCCGGTGAACGATGTTTTGCGTCGCCGTCATGCCATTACTGCCATAGATTTTTCCTGCTGCCGCAGTTGTAATCGCCGCCCGAGATTTTGGCTGGAGATCGATGTCGATTTGGAGACTATCGCCGCCGACAATCCCCCCAGCCGTGTGCAAAATGGGATTATGACAAATCCCATCACCTTCAGGATAAAACGAGCGTTGGACTTTGAGGGGGGCGGTACCTTGATGCTCGATCGCTTGCGTTTTGCCGCGATCGTAGCGATAGGTTAATTGTAGCTGTCCGTGCCAACCCGATCGTAAATTAGGACTGTGGTTCATCTGTTTCCACTTCGACTTCCGGGGTATTTTCCAGGATAAATAAGCGAGCGAGCTTGTCGTAGATACCTGCGCCAATATACTGAGGATAGGTATGCGATCGACTATAGATCCAAATTAACTCCTCCCCATAAAAAATCCGCACATCTTGAAATAAACTCTTGCACTTAGACTTGAGCGAATTTCCGGCCTCTAAGGCATCCGTCCAGCGCTCGAACTGACGATCGTAATCTTTAGCAAACACTCTAAACATGGAATTGACGATCGATAATTGATAATAAGCAAATGGCGAGCCGAATTTATGCGCTCTGGCTGACTAGAGTTCGCCAAAATATCGATTGCACGCAACCTGGCAACTCTAGTATGCTGAGAGTATCATCGCTTCGCTGATGCCGAAGCGATTTACACGATTTTAGTAATTTCTTACCTATCCAAAGATATTATGTCTCTGTTTCGTCCGCTGATATCCATTTTACTGGTATTTATTTCCGTCCTCGTCGTGAGTTGTGGTGATGGCTCCCAAGCAAAGGCTCCTACTTATAGTGCTACCCAACTGACTCAAATTCAAGCCACCAACAAAAATGTCAGCGCATTAACCGATCGACTCCCCGAATTAGCTGCTTATATTGAAGAACGCGATTGGAATAATGTCAAATCCTTCATTCATGGCCCTCTAGGGGA
>NZ_JANMZA010000374.1:0-6973 GCF_031382685.1 Chamaesiphon sp. OTE_8_metabat_110
ACGGACATTTATCGCAATCAAGCCCGACGGCGTTCAACGTGGTTTAGTTGGTGAAATCATTCGGCGGTTAGAAACCAAAGGCTTTACCCTCGTTGCCTTAAAATTATTGCACCCCAGCCGTGCATTAGCCGAACAGCATTATGCCGTTCACAAAGAAAGACCTTTCTTCAGCGGTTTAGTTGATTTTATTACTTCCGGCCCAGTCGTAGCAATGGTCTGGCAAGGCGATGGCGTCGTCGCAGCCTCCCGCCTGACGATCGGTGCTACCAATCCCTTAGTATCCCCTCCCGGCACGATTCGCGGCGATCTGGGCATCAATATCGGTCGCAATCTGATTCACGGTTCCGACGCTGTGGAAACCGCTCAGAGCGAAATTGCACTGTGGTTTAAAGAAGAAGAATTAGTCAGTTGGACACCTTCTGTTTCGCCTTGGTTGTCGGAATAAGGTATTAGGTATTAGGCTTTAGGTATTGGGTATTAGGTTTTAGGTTCAGATTTTCGATAAGCTTGAAAGACGCTTGCGTCTTAAATTCTAAAGCCAAAAGCCTAACCCCTAAAGCCTAAACTCTAACTCTTAGAGCCTAAAGCCTTGCTTGGTGAAACACATGCGCCAGGTATCCTCCGCGCGATCCGATCCGCAAAACCTAACTCCTAAAGCCTAAATTCAGATGCAACAGGTTGACTTCACGACATTAACAGCGGCAGTGCGGGAGTTACAACCACAATGGATACCCGCGCGCGTCGAAACCGTCTACCAAAGCGATCGCTACACCCTCGCCCTCGGCTTGCGTACCCTGGACAAAAAAGGCTGGATTGCCATCTCCTGGCACCCTCAAGCCGCTCGAATCGTCCTCACCGACCCCCCACCGCGAATTCCTGATACCTTCACTCTCAGCCAGCAATTGCGCTCTGTCTTGGGCGGATTGGCAATGACGGGGCTGGAAATGCCGACACCGTGGGAACGGTTGGTGCGGCTGACATTTGCCTCTCGACCTGGGGCTGAGGCTCTATATTATTTATATGTAGAACCGATCGGGAAATACAGCAATCTCACTCTGACAGATGCCGATAATTTAATTATTACCACCGCGCATCAAGTTAGTAATAAGCAGTCTAGCGTGCGGACGATCGAAACTGGCAGACCTTACGAAGTACCGCCATCATTGACCGATCCGATGCCGAGTTTGGAGGAACCACTCGATCGGTGGATCGACAGGGTTAGTCTGATTCCCGATAAACTAAATCAGCGACTAGTTAGAAGTTATCGCGGCTTGAGTACGATCCTGATGAATGAGCTGATTGTCACCACCGGACTCGATCCCCTTCAAACCACTGACACCCTATCTGCTTCAGACTGGGAAAACTTATTTGCATCCTGGCAAAAATGGCTCAGAACCCTGACTAAAGTAGAAGGACATCAATTTCATCCTTGCCTGACAAATAACGGCTTTAGTGTCCTGGGATGGGGCAACTCAGGCGTTCCAGTAGCAACAGTAAATGAGGCAGTTGAGACTTACTATACACGGATACTCGATCGCGAAGCATTTACCCAGCTCAAACATCAACTCACCCAAAAATTAAGCACGATTTTAGCTAAATTGCGCCTCAAAGCTAATACCTTCAAAACCAAACTACTCGAATCTACAGGTGCTGACGAATATCGTACTAATGCCGATCTCTTAATGGCATACCTCCAAGAATGGGAACCAGGAATGACCCAAATTATCCTCAATGATTTTGAGACGGGGGAACCAGTCAAAATCAAACTCGAACCCGAAAAGAATGCAATTCAAAATGCTCAATTTCTCTACAAACGCCACCAAAAATTAAAGCGTGCTAAACTTGCTGTCGATCCGTTACTAGCCGAAGTCCAAGCTCAAATCGATTATTTAGAACAAGTCGAAGCCAGCATTCTCCAAGCAGAAGAAGATAGTAATAACAACGTCCGAGAACTATTACAAACTTTATTAGAAATCAAGAAAGAATTAATCGATACTGGTTATTTTCCCGCCGCAGATCGCATCGCCAAAGCCGAATTAGCCGAAACAAAACCTCGCTCTTTGAAAACGCCCAGCGGCTTTGAATTACTAATCGGACGCAACAATCGCCAAAACGATTTACTCACTTTTAAAACAGCAACCGAATACGATTTGTGGTTTCACGCTCAAGAAATTGCAGGTAGTCATGGGCTATTAAGAATTACCCCTGGAGAGGTAGCGCAAGAAGCAGACTTACAATTTACCGCTAATGCTGTGGCTTACTATAGCCGCTCCAGACAGAGCCAAGCTGTTCCAGTAGTGTATACGGAAACTAAGCATGTCTATAAACCCAAGGGTGCAAAACCAGGAATGGTGATTTACAAGCACGAGCAGATTGTTTGGGGACATCCGCAGGAGATTCAGATCGATATCATCTAGATCGTGACAGCAACTATGTAATTTACGATCGTGTATTTATGTCAGATCGATCGCCAGAAGAAATCCGAGCAACCGTGCTAAGTAAACTCGCTCAATTCAAAAGAAAGAGTTGGAAGCCGCTCGTTAGAGAGGGCGAAGATATTCCAGCTAGTTCTAAATTTGGTGGCACTCCCGTACTTTGTCATGGTGAAAGTTGGCCGCTGTGTGGTGCTTGTCAAAGTCCGATGAGATTTTTCTTCCAGCTTGATTCTCAAGATTTACCATCAACTGAAGTTCAGATTTTTGGTAATGGCATTCTTCAGCTTTTCTATTGCAGCAGCTACGAATGTGATGTGCATTCAGACCATCCAGCTCGATTTCCATTTAATCCTCGTGTGCTTGTAAGAATTATCGATCGAGATCTGGTGACATCTGAAGTAATTGAACCCAAAATGACCGATCCATTTCACTATGATTGGAAAATAGAAGATAATTTTTTTAGAGCGCGTTTTATTGTTGATTGGGAAGAGATTGATGACTATGCTAATTTTATCGAACGAGAGCGGCTTGAATTTTACTTAAATGATTATGACGATGATTTCGAGATAGATGATGATGAAGAATACAATCTAGCTCACGATCTGTCCTATCCAAAAGACAAATTGTCGGGGTGGCCGGATTGGTGCAATGGCAAAGAATTAGTTGAATGCCCATCTTGTCAGAGGGAAATGAATTTCATATTTCAGTTAGCTAGTGAAGATAACTTGCCTTATTGCTGGGGAGATGTTGACAATGAATTTATATTTCAATGTCCAGAGCATCGAGAACAAATAACTTACATTTGGGGGTGCTAAAACTGTGCTGTCAGGCGTTGGCAACCATCTAAAACTTATCACTGCATCGAGATCGATCGATTATCCCAGCCAAGATTCTAAATCTCTCACGCTGGTAAAATCTAATAAAGCCTCAGCTAAAGCTTCTAATCGATCGAATAGATCTGGCTGATTAGATTTCGTCCAACTTAATAATACTGACATCTCCATTTGGAGTTGCATTAACTTCTAGTTTATAGCCTTCCAGCAAACCCATCCCAATGAGGATGCCAGCAGTTGCTGAATTAACTTCAACCAGCTTGCGCTCTCCGTCCCAAATTACGGTTGCCACATAAACACGAAATTGAGAAATACTACCATCGCCTAAAGTAGCTTTTTGATAACCTTGTGGAACAAGTCCCAGTTCAGAGACAATCTCAATCGGTAAAATTAGATCGCCATTAAATCCTGTATCGATAACTGCATCGACAGCAATCTTGCTATTTCCATCACCGATAATTATCAACTTGAGAATCGCTTCTCGCTGTTGATTGACTCGTCCAAACATCATGGTAATTAAGCTGGATACACAGAGTTGAATCGGTGAACGCTTTCTGAGCCAACTCGTTCAAACCACAACTGCGCTGCTGGCAACCGCTCGAACATTTTAGCCGCAGCAGCAAGGGTGGTATCTGCTAATTCAAATTCGCCTGTTTCGATATCGATCGCGACAATCATATTATCAGATTGTATTCCCAGTGTTGGTAAAACAGTCTGTTGGTAAATTTGAGTACCTTTTTGGGCAAATTGTTCTGGACTGTAGCGCAAGACATGCTGAGTTGATGGTGTATGAGAATTGATATTCATAGCTAAACACTCAATAACAACCAATTTAAGTCTATTGTATCTCGATTATGATAAATCTCGTCCTCTTAGAAGCTTGGGATATATGTAATTTGATTCTTCCCGATCGATTCTTTGCGCGAACCTTTATAATTAAGGCTGCTAGTTGTGGATGCGTCAAAAACTGAGATGGTAAATTTAAATCCTACTTCTTCCTTTAGTATTTCCATGCACTTAGAAGTGCCCAATCGATCGGGGATGCTGGCGAGTATCGCTCAGGGCATTGCTTCTGTCGGTGGCAATATCAGCACACTGGATATTACCGAGCAGACGCGGGTGCTATCGCGGATCGATGTAACGGTGGATGCGACTAGTACCGAACATGGCGACCAAATTGTCGAAGTTGTCAAGTCGATTCCGGAAGTGCGGCTGACGAGAACGTTCGATCGAACGATGGAGCTGCATCGCGGCGGTAAAATTCGGATGGAGAGCAAGATTCCACTGACGCGTCAGTCGGATCTGGCGATGGCGTATACTCCCGGTGTCGGACGCGTATGTATGGCAATCGCGCAGGAACCGGAACGAGTTTACGAGCTGACTATTAAATGTAATACGGTGGCGATCGTCAGCGATGGTAGCGCGGTATTGGGATTGGGCAATTTGGGCGCTGCTGCTTCGATGCCTGTGATGGAAGGGAAGGCGATGTTATTTAAAGAATTTGCCGGACTCGACGCGTTCCCGATCTGTCTGGATACTCAAGATACCGAAGAAATCATCAAAACTGTCAAACATCTGGCTCCCGTATTTGGCGGGATCAATCTCGAAGATATTGCCGCGCCGCGTTGTTTTGAAATTGAAGCACGATTGCGGGCAGAATTAGATATTCCGGTGTTTCATGACGACCAACATGGTACCGCGATCGTCACGCTTGCCGCACTATTAAACTCGCTCAAACTAGTCAAAAAATCTCTCGATACCGTCAAAATTACCATTAACGGTGCGGGTGCTGCGGGGATTGCGATCGCCAAATTATTTACGACGGCTGGTGTCAAACATATCTGCATCTGCGACTCGAAGGGGATTATATCTACTAGTCGGACTGACTTGAATCCTGAGAAACTAGAATTTGCCGTCGCGCAAACGGGGACGCTCGCGGATGCGATGGTGGGTGCGGATGTGTTCCTGGGTGTCAGTGCGCCGGGGGTTGTCAGCGTGGAAATGGTGAAGTCGATGGCAAAAGATGCGATCGTGTTTGCGATGGCAAATCCCATTCCCGAAATTCAACCAGAATTAGTCAGTAATGATGTGGCGGTGATGGCAACCGGACGCAGTGATTATCCCAATCAAATCAATAACGTCTTAGCTTTCCCTGGCGTGTTCCGAGGCGCGATCGATTGTCGTGCCAATCAGATTACCATCAATATGTGTCTCGAAGCTGCTAAAGCGATCGCCTCACTCATCAATCCTAACGAACTCAATCGCGAATATATCGTCCCTTCGGTGTTCGACAAGCGCGTTGCTACAGCAGTCGCTTCGGCGGTGCAGAAAGCGGCTAGAGAAGAGGGAATTGCTAAGTATTAGGCTTTAGGCTTTAGAGGATGTCTGAAAAGTCTAATTGCTGCGTTTCAAGACCTAAATCCCCCAACCCCCTTGGAAAGGGGGCTTTTAAAGTCCCCCTTTCCAAGGGGGATTTAGCGGATGCAATCACGCGGAGGTTTCCTCCGCATGTGTTGCACCAAGCAGCGGCGTTTTTATTCGGGGGTTCCCCCCGAATAAAAAAACGACAAGACAGGGGGATTCAGATCTCCGATTCACACCGAAAAGCCTTTTCAGACACCTTCTTAGGGTTGTGTTAGCTTAGTCGTTCTATTTTTCCACTGATACGGTTGGTAAAATAACTTCTGGAATTACCACAGGAGTTGTTTTTTTGGATTTAGTTGGAGTAGGTTTGGTACTGAAGGTGAGCGATCGAGTCTCTGTCGCCGCCGCTTCACCCGCGATACAATCGACATAGATCGTATCACCTGCACCGAAAGCCGTCTCCAGAATTTTAGTTGCGATCGGGTTTTGGAGTTCGCGCTGGATGGCACGTTTTAAGGGTCTAGCTCCGTAGATCGGATCGTAGCCGACATCGGCGATATAATCTTGAGCGGCAGTTGAGAGCTGAATCTCGATCTTTTGATCTGCTAACATCTTTTCGATTCGGCGAATTTGAATCGTCACAATTTGGCGGAGTTCGGTTTTCTTGAGTGGTTCAAAAATCGTTAGTTCATCGACGCGAGTGATAAATTCCGGTCGGAAAAACGTGCGGAGGGTATTTGTCACCTGTTCGCGCAGGTCGTTAACTTGAGTCTTATCGCGATGGGGATCGAGCAATACATTCATAATCTGGTCGCTAGCCAGATTACTAGTCATGACGATGACGGTATTGGCAAAGCTGACGGTTTTACCTTTGGAGTCGGTGATCCGTCCGTCGTCTAGAACTTGGAGCAAGATATTAAATACGTCGGGATGCGCTTTTTCGACTTCATCGAAGAGGACGACGCTATAAGGATGACGGCGCACGGCTTCGGTGAGTTGTCCGCCATCTTCATGTCCCACGTATCCCGGCGGGGCACCGATCAGGCGGGAGACGGCATGTTTTTCCATATATTCGGACATATCGAGCCGCACCATCGCTTCCTCGCTATCGAACAGAAATTCTGCTAGTGCGCGGGCGAGTTCGGTTTTACCGACACCTGTCGGCCCCATAAATAGGAACGATCCGATCGGGCGGTGGGGATCTTTCATCCCGGCCCGAGCGCGGCGAATGGCGGCAGAGACGGCACTGACAGCCTCATTTTGCCCGATCACCCGGTTGTGGAGGTGGGATTCGAGTTGAAGTAGTTTTTGGCGCTCGGAGGTGAGCAGACGGTTGACGGG
>NZ_JANMZA010000390.1:0-14492 GCF_031382685.1 Chamaesiphon sp. OTE_8_metabat_110
GACAAGTCGCTGTACTGAAACAAGCAAAGATTGATGAGGTTCTCGATCGAATAACTATGGTTATTCGCCAAGATTTTGAATGAATAACGGCAAATATAGTAGAGAGATGGTGAGCAATGCCCACCATCTATATGTTGTAGAAATTTCCTACCCCCTACTTTCTACCCTCTAACTTACGGAACTTGTAAACTAATCCAGCCTTGCTCTGGAATATGCTGGCGATAACGTCCGCAATCCGAGAACATCAGCGACATTTGTAGCCCGTAATCGGGTTCTAGTTGCAAATCAGCCCACGGTACGGCAATTTCTAGCGACTTCTCCCAAGCTACCAGGGCATTGCTCGATCGAGCCTCCCATCGATCGTAATCCATCGCTTCATGCAGCCAAGTATACTTGGTAGTCAAATCGATCAGTAACCGATGGTGAAACCGATAATTAGTGGGTGCTTGACGGGGTAAGTTTGCCAGTGGAATCAAGCTATTGTGCATGGTTTCTTTGGGATAAAACCACATCAGATTCAACTCATTAGGAATCTCCAATCCGGGTTTGACACCAGCTTTAAAGTCCATCCGCAGATAAAAATTGAGGTGATCTGCACCATAGAAGATCCGCTGAATCGGACTAGCCTGGTGCATTGTCCCACTAGCACCGCCGATTTCTAAACGTCCGGCAAAATTCCAATCTTGCTCGTCACCACTACCATCGATCGTGGGGTGAATAAAGCCCTCTGGACGGTAAGTAGTGCGTCGTTCGTGGGATTCGACAGGTTGACGCAATTCGGGGGGTACAGGCTCATTTAAAGCCTGATACAGCGCGATCAGATGTTCGCGGAAGAGTTGGTCGAACATCGCATCTTGGTTGGAAGAATGCCCATAGCCAAACCACCAGAACCAATCAGAACCTTCGGCGGCATAGAGAGCTTCCCAAGCGGCGGAGTTAGTTTCTTCGGTGGCTTCGGGATGATTTGCCAGTACTTGTCTGGCTGCGGTGAGCAGATCCCAGGCGCGGTTTTTGGCAGGATCGCCAATCCAGGTGGTGAGGCTGCCATCTACCCACGAACCCGTGTGGAGATCTGCGGGAGGGAAGCTGGCTGTGGGGGGAAATTCATCGAGGAATTCGGAGACAGTGACAAGTTTGATTGTCTCGTCTTCGCTGAGGGTGCCATAAAGATGTTCGAGGAAAGGTTTACCATCGAGATGGTAGTGTTCCCAGCAGTTTTCACCGTCGAGGGCGATCGTGACTAGCCACGGTTTCTCTAGACTAGTACCACCATGCCCTTCTTTGGCAGCCAGCGATCGAGAAATTTCATGCAAATGTCCGACTAAATCCGCCGCCGCTGTCTCTGCTGGCATCCCGCTGTAGGTAAAGCCGATTAAGTCCGACAAACGATGATCGCGGAATACCATCGATAAGTCACCGTCGGGCGTACTTACCTGATACGGACGATATAACAATTCCGGTTCCAGCACATTACCCGCACCATCGCGATGGAAGTATTGCTTGAGGGTATTACCCAGCACCGATTCATCGGTACACAGCCACTTAAAGCCCTGCCGCGCCACATAAGGTAGCATTTCGGGACTAACCGCCTGTTCCGACGGCCACAAGCCCCGTGGGACGCAGCCGAAGCGATCTTTATACATGTCCCAAGCCTTGCCGAGATGGCGAGGGATATCTTCTGCCCACTGAAACCGTTTGGGTAAGTCCATATTCGGCACCGCCACCCGCCCGACGTTGGTATCTGCCAATAGGGGTAAAATCGGGTGAGTGTAAGGTGTCGTCGTCACCTCTAGCTGTCCCGATTCCTGCATCTTGCGATGTTGAGGCACGATCCGCCGCAGGATCTCCCGTTGCTTGGAGTAAATCCGCTGCCGATCGCTTAAAGTAAAGTCTCTGTCTTGTTTCAACCAATGGGCGATCTCTGACTCTTCCCAAAATAACGGATCGAACCAAGCTAGATTATGCCATGCCAATAAGTCCCCATAGTCGCGATCGATCCAATGCTCCAAACACCACGGCTCGCCATGTTCCGATCGTTGGTGATACAGCTCGCTATAGCGTGGGTGCGGGTCGATCAGGGTATGATGATTGGCATCAAAAAAGTGCCGAATAATAAACTGCTTTTGAGCAGGTTGAAGTTGCTCGGTGGGCATCAACGCTAGTTCTAAATAGGGATCGAAGGCTGTCCCCGCAATATAATCTTCCAACTGCAAAATCAACGATGGTACTAAATTGACCGTCTGATGCAGTTTTGGGTATTTTTCGAGCAGCAAGATCAGATCGAGATAATCTTTAGTCCCATGCAAACGCACCCACGGTAATCGGTACTTACCATCGCGGTACTTGTACAGAGGTTGATGCTGGTGCCAGATAAAGGCGACGTGGAGAGGATGCGGCATAGATGAGTTATGACTTCAGGATTAATGTATGTGCATACCGATCTCGATGCTCCGCTTACATTGGATGTGCCGAAGGAGATCGAGGTCTATCGGGGCACACTAGTCGAGCAGGTGATGAAATTTTGACCGATAGTGTGCGATCTTAGCTTACTTCTTTTGCTGAAAACACGTCTCGATCGATATTTGGCTGGGGATCGCACCGTTCGGTTACAAGACTTAATCTAGATGGGAGATGGGAGATGGAAGATACTGGGACACATTGATGATGTTTGTTGCCTGCGGCTATTTTTGCGATCCCGTTTAACTTTAAGAACTTTGCCCTATTTCTATCTCCCCACTCCCATCTCCCATCTCCTATCTCCCCCCTAATTAATCCGTTTGAGCAAAACCACAGTTGACTTTTTCCCGCCAGGTTGCAATATTTGCAAATTGATATTATCTCGATCGAGACATTTATATTGTGACTTGACGGGTGGTAGATCGCGATCGCCAAATAACATAAACACACGATCGCCGCTAAGCTTTAAATTATCACCTAAGTTAAGTTTGGGTGACAGCCGCTGATAGTTTTGGGAGCTAAATGTCAGACTACTATCGGAGTTGACCTGAAATCTAGCGCTAGCACTACCCGATAAACCTACACTAATTCGACCGATCGTCGCTCCAGTTTCTTTGACTTTTAGTGTGTATTTTTGATCCAGATCGAATGCTTCAAATGTTGCGTTGCCATCTCTATTAATGACGATCTTGGCATATCCCAGCATTTGGGGATTTGTGACTTTAGCTTGCGTAAATTGTTTAATTGTTGGTAGCCAATAGGCACTGAGATCGGCAACTTGCCAGGTACCTACATAGCAATAAGGTTCGCCCTGTGGTGCTGGGGGAATCGGTACCTTTGCCACTACCCCTGTTAGTAATGGCGGCTGGGGAAGCGTTGGCGGTTGGATCTTGACTTTGGAGTGGACTACTGGGGCATGTTTCGATCGAGAGATTGGGGTCACGCGATTGACATCCACCGGACGCAGTACCAACCGAGATTTCTCTCTCCGACCGGGTTTGGCAGTTGCCGTAAAATTATATTGTTGACCGCGATTGAGATTGCTAGTCGTCAAGCAAAGTTGTGACACTTCGCTCAGTGCTGGAAAGCTAAACCGAGAATCAATGGCGGTATTACCCCCGGCTTGGGACTTACTGGTAACATCATTGTGAAAAAACTGCAATCCTTTGGTTTTGTCATAGAGCGAAAACTTGACAATCCCCGCTCCAGTTGTTTTCACATTCAGGGTAATCCGCGTGTCTGGCTCTACGGATAATCCATAACACACTTCACCGTTGGGATTGCTCGGCGATGGGGTCAGCGATCCTGTATACGGCTGTCCCATCGTCATTGGGACGATGGGCGTGCCACTTTTGGCAAATGCGGCTAGCGGACTGAAGAGGAAGATCAGTGGTAGAATCCGCAAAATCGATCGATTGAATGGCTGGGGCATATGGGTAGATGAGCACTCGTTGGTGAAGCCGCGCGATAGCGAACCCGTCGATGTCTTTGCGTCTGGATTTGACGATGCTTCACGGGAGAAACTCCGCCAACAGGCAGTACACATAGCGCAGCGATAGTATATGCGATGGCTATAAAGTATTCGTTATAGATCCATATTTCCCCATTAAGATCCAAATCGACCATCTCAATACAAAAAAGATACTTAAATGTAATTTTGAGGGAGATGGGAGATGGGATTAGAGCGCCGGACTAGATTAAGAAATCGTATAATTTCCCCGCTGGGTCTGACGATCGCGATTACAGTAGAAACTAATACCGATCGAAGCTTCAGAGTTTACCTGCTCGAAAAATACATGACTACCCAAGATTTAATTCTCCTAGTTGTCCTACTCTGTCCAGGGTTGCTGTTATCTGTGACAATTATGCTCACCTTCGCTGCTGGTGGTTAAGCACTTGGTTTGCACCGCCAAGTAAACATTAATAATATCTACAATAATCAGCTCGCCCCAACTTATTCAAGAAGTCGGGACAAGCTGCTTTTATTCTAATGAGTTTGTATTGTTTTCTCGATCGCGCTGTAGTTGGGTTGAAGAATGAAACCCAACAATCCCACGGTTAACAGAACGATCGATTAAAATTATCGGGTATCTATACACCTTCTCGATTGCCTCCGGCACGCTGCGCGAACGTCAATATTTTAAATCATTAACTTCAGATTGCTATCAGTATGGATCGATATTAATCACTACAGATATTCATCTTACTAAATCGATAATTGTGTTGGTGGGCACTGCCCACCCTACGAAATAAACTGAGGAGTATTTCAAATTCCTATATCAAAAACTGTGCGTTCGCATATCGTACCGTAGCAATCGATCTTGGTGATGTTGGGTTTTCTCCTGGGGGAGAGGCTCCGCCAACGCTTCACTCAACCCAGCCTACAATCTTACCCATTACCCTTTACCAATCTGGCTGAGTCAAACTGCGCGCGCGTTGATAGCAGGTTTCGGCTTCATCCCACTCTTGCTGGGCACTGTGAACCCGACCTAGATTAAACCAGAATTCGGAACGCTCAGGCTCTAGTCCCGAAGCTTGTTTAAAGCTAAATAGGGCATTGTCGAGCCGTCCGAGTTCGAGGAGGCAATTACCGCGACTGTTCCACGCATCGGCGCGATCGGGATCGAGGTTGAGTGTGACCTCGTAGTCGGTACAGGCTGCTTCGTACTTATGCTGGAGCAGATGAAGATTGCCCCGACGATACCAAGCTGGCGGATACTCGGGGTCTAGCTCGATCGAGCGATCGAGACTGACAATTGCCGCATCGATGTGACCGAGAGCTTGCTGGGCGATCGCTTGGCGGTACCAGGTTTGGGCATCATCATCGCGGAGTTGAATGCTGGTCTGATAGCACTCTAGCGCCTCAGCATACTGCTGGAGGTTGAGATGGGTAGTTGCTTGGTTATTCCAGCCGATCGGGTCTTGAGGGGCAACCTTGGTGGCTTGGCGATAACTATGGAGGGCACCTTCGAGGTTATCGAGTTGAAATAGGGCATTGCCGCGACTATTCCAGGCAGGTGCGAAGGTGGGCGAAAGTGTCAACGCTCGATCGAAGCTCGCTACCGCCGCTGTCCACTGACCGAGTTCGAGGAGGGCATTGCCGCGATGATGGTAGGCTTGACGGTCTTCGGGATTGAGGATCGCGCAGTTGTCATAACAGGCGATCGCGTCTTCGTATTTTTGGAGCTGAAATAAAGCCAGTCCCCGATTGAGCCAGACGAGGGGATCGAGCTTGTCGATCTCGATACTCTGCTCGTAACACGCCAGTGCTTCTTGCCAACAGCCGAGATGCTGGAGTGCCATGCCGCGACCATTCCAGGCATTAGCATCGCGCTCGTGAATTTCCAGGCTTCGTTCGTGGGCAGCGGCAGCTTCTTGATAACGCTGGAGATGAAAGAGGGCTTTGCCGCGATTGTGCCAGCTTTGGTAGAACTGGGGTTGCAATTCGATCGCTTTATCGTAGCTGACGATCGCTTCTTCATAACGTTTAAGCGATCCCAGGACGTTGCCGTGATTGTTCCAAATATAATAATCCGTGGGCTTGAGTTCGAGGGCGCGGTGGTAGCTATCGAGGGCGGCTTCAAGCTGTCCGAGTTGAAAATAGAGATTGCCCTGTTGGTACCAGGCGGGGGAATAGTTGGGATTGAGTTCGATGCAGCGTTGATAGCTGCGGAGATTTTCGGTCGGATCGCCCTTGAGTTGAAACTGGCTCTGACCGCGCTGGTACCAGGCGAGTGCGAAGTTGGGGTCGTATTTAATCGCTTTGTCATAACTCCCGAGGGCATCTTCCCAGCGCTCCAAGTTGCCGAGCAAGCAGCCGCGATGATACCAAGTTTCGGCGCGGTCGGGTGCGAGTTCCAACGCCTGCCGATAGGCACTCAGGGCGGTCACAAACTCCCCTTGATGGTAAAGTGCTTGCCCTAATAGATGCCAGTTGCCAGCGACATCTGGCTGGATGCTAGTAGCGGTTTGTAAGCTGCTGACCGCAGTATGATAGTTGCCTAGTTCGATCGAGATCCGCCCGTGTTGTGCCCACAGAGCGGGATTGTCGGGATCGATCTCGATTGCTTGACAACAGGCGACGAGTGCTGTTTCCCATTCGCCTTTGGCTGCTCGAACTTGGCTTTGGTTGTAGAGGATCGATTGATTTTGCGGATCGAGTGCGAGGGCGCGATCGTAGCAATCATTGGCGGCTGCCCAGCGATAGAGCGCGGCTTCAGCTAAACCTTTGGCATACCAGGCATCTGGGGCATCGGGATTGAATTCGATTGCTCGATCGTAACAACCGATCGCGTCCTCCCACTGCTGTAATTGCGCTAAAACTAGACCGTGACTGTAACTCAGGTCGTAATTAGGCTGAGTCAAAGCCATCACCCGATCGTAACAATTTGCCGCTGGTGCCCATTCCTGCAATTGCTGGAGCGCCTTACCTTGACGATACCAGGCGGGATGGCGATCGGGCTGGAGGTTGGTGACTTGTTGGTAGGCATAGACAGCTTCTGGCAAGCGATCTAACTCCCACAAGAGATTTCCCAAGCCATACCAGGTATCGGGATCTTGGGGATAAAATTCGATCGCCCGATCGTAAGCGGCTAACGCGCCTGCGGTGTTGCCAATTTGGGTTAATTCTTTGCCTAAGTTGTGCCAAGCGGGATGATAATCGGCTTGAATCTCGATCGCCTTATGATAGCTGGCGATCGCTTCATCTTGGCGATCGAGATGTGCCAAAATCAAGCCGCGATCGTTCCAACTGTGGTAGTCTGCGGGGTTGAGTGCTAGTGCCCGATCGTACACCGCCAGCGCGGCGGGGTAGCGTTGGAGTTTGAGCAGGGTTTTACCTTGAAAGTACCACACGGTTGCCGCAGTGGGCTTGAGTGCTAGAGCGCGTTCGTAGCAATACAGCGCCTCTTCCCACCGATCTAAATGCGAGCAAGCATAACCGCGCTGATACCAACAATCGAAATTCGGCTCGATCTCGATGGCGGCATCGTAGCTGGCAATCGCTTCTTCATAGCGATTGAGCTTAAATAACGCCTGTCCTTTACCTTGAATCGCTGGGTAAAAAGTTGGCTCGATGACAATTGCTCGATCGTAATTGGCGATCGCGTATTCATATCTTTTGAGTTCGGCTAGTGCATTACCGCGCTCGTACCACGCCTCATAAAAATGGGGATCGATCGCAATCGCTCGATCGTGACTTTCCAGTGCAGCCGTGTAATCGTGCTGCAAGCTCTGAACGATCCCATAACTGTGCCAAATCGCCGGGTCTTTGGCGCGTAATTGTAATGCCCGATCGAAGCTAACTTTAGCCTCAGTATACCGTTCGAGTTCGGCGAGAATTTTACCGCGTTCGTACCAAGGTTCATAGTTCTCGGCAAACAAATCGATCGATCGATCGAAACAACTCACAGCTTCTTCTTGGCGACCTAATTTTGCCACCGCCACCCCCCGACTGTGCCAGATATACGGATCGTCGGGCTGAAAACTCAAAGCTTTGTCGTAACTTTCGATCGCTGCGGTATCTTTGCCCTGGTAGGCGAACGTCATCCCCAGATTGTACCAGGCGGGATAAAAATCTGGATTGAGTTTGAGCGTGTGATTGTAGCTGCCAATTGCTTCTTCGTACCGTCCTAGATGAAACAGCACAAATCCCAAATTATTCCAGGCTTGATGGTAATCTGGCTTGAGCTTGAGCGTCCGATCGTAGCTATCTAGAGCTTGCTCGTACCGACTCAAATGAAAGAGTGCCATCCCCTTGTTGTACCAAGCCTGATGAAATTGGGGCTGAATGTCCAATGTCCGATCGTAACTGACGATCGCGGCTTCATAGCGTTGGAGATGAAACCAGACGACACCCAGATTATTCCAAGCCGTGTAAAAATCTGGATGCAGCCGCGTGGCTTGCTCGTAGCAATTAATCGCCGCCTCAAATCTTCCCAGCTTGAATAGTGCTTTACCCTGATTGTTCCAGGCATCGCTGTGAGTGGGTTCGAGCTGGGTTGCCTTCCGATAACAATCGAGGGCATGTTCGTACCGTTTGAGGTGGAACATCGCCTTACCACGATTATTCCAAGCCTCGGCATCTTTGGGCGCTAAGGTAGTCGCCTGAGTATAGCAATTCAGTGCTTCTTGGGGTCGGTCTAGTTGCAAGAGGATGTGACCGCGATTGCTCCATCCTTCGGCTAATTGGGGTTGTAACTTGGTGACAACCTCGTATCTCCGCAGTGCGGGTTCGAGTTCGCCGAGATGGAATAAAATATTTCCGCAGTGATTCCAGGCGCGATCGCAGTCCGGCTGGAGTTCGGTGACTTTGGTATAGGCTGATAGCGCCGCTTCAAAATCACCCAGGAAAAATAATACTTTGCCCTGATTGTACCAAGCCGCCTGAAACTCAGGTGCGATATCTAGGGCGCAGCGATAACACTGGAGAGCATCTTGAAAACTTTTTTGCTCGAAGTGGGCGACGCCTAGATTGTTCCAAGCTTGATAAAATTGGGCATTTAGTTGGGTTGCTTGTTGATAAGACTTAATTGCCGCACCAATTTGTCCTAGATGGAATAAGACTTGACCTTGATTGTTCCAGGTATACCAATCTTCTGGATCGATCTGTAAACTTTGTTCGTAACAACCGCAAGCGGCTTGGACTTGACCGATGTGAAATAACAACCACCCTTTATGGGAGAGGGTGCGGCTATCATCTGGCTTAATCGTTAATGCTCGATCGTAAGCCGTCAAGGCAGCATCGTACTCGCACAATTCAAACAGCGCGCGCCCCTTGTTATACCAGCTAAATCGATCGGCGGGAGCCAGCGCGATCGCCCGATCGCAACTCGCCACTGTTTGGCGATAATCTCCCAATTGAAATATGACCCACCCTCGATTTGCCCAAGTATCCGCATCTTCAGGCTTTAATTCAATCGCCCGATCGTAGGATTCTAATGCCTCTGACAATCGTTCTAACCCGACTAAAACCCACCCCAAACTTACCCAAGCTTCCTGCTTGTGGGGTTGCAACTCTAACGTTTTGTTGTAACAAGCTAAGGCAACATCTAGCTTACCTGCATTGCGATACAAGTTTCCTTGACGATACCAAGCTTCGGGGTCATCTGTAGCCACAGTAAAATTTGGGAGTTCGGATTCAGCCAGAACATCTTGCTTCATTGTCTCATACTCAGCAATTACTGTCTTAGATACCTTTGGTTGGCATTTTTCTGCTGGCACATCGACAGTCGATGTCGGCAGTAAGTTATCTAGACAATTGTCGTGCAATTGCTCGACTAACGATTGCGCGCTAGGCGTTGTCGTTGCTGCACCCAGAATCAAAGCATCGAGCGATAACTTTTGCCGATTGTTATTATTGCCCCAAAATCTAGTTAACATGTTTAGTTTCTAAAAATATCGAGCAAATGTCGCACGCAGTAAGCTTCTGACTGCTAAATAGCCAAAAATTTATCCTGACAATCTAGAATTTCTCATGCAAACAATCGCTGGGGACTGTCTATCTCAAAGTAAGTAAATGTGACACTCAAGTATTATTAACTACATCAAATTTTAGCAAGTATGCTTAGATTATAGCCAACTTACAATAACTAAGTTGTCAATTTGACAACTTAGTTTAAGGTATAAAAAAGATACCTTGGATCGAAATAATTCACTCCTTCGGCTCTAAATGTGGTGCTCTAAAATTGAATTAATATAGATTATATTACAAAATCTCCTCAATCATCTCGTTGGCGTAGCCTCTCCATCAGGAGAATCGCTGGAGAAAGCTGAAGACCGATCGGTCTAAAAATTGTCATCAGGGCGCAAAATGCCGTGCTGCTGATGAAAAATATAGATCGCCCTGGTTGCTCAAGTTCAGCACCGCTCGATCGCCACACTAGCATCAAGCCGCGAGCAAACAGCGATTCTCCTGATGGAGAGGCTACGCCAACGAGACTAAAATTTTTGGATAAATTACTCACGATTCACCATCGAATGTCCATGCCTCGAAGCGATTGGCATAGTAGCTCAGAATGCGATCGAGCCGGACTAGATCTGGTGGGGTCAATCCGTCGGCTCCAGTAATCTCCAATCCACCTAACTGGCTTTGTGTATAGTTAAACTCTCGCTCGATCGGAGTTAAAAAGCCAATGACAATCCCCTCAATCTGTTGTAAATGAGCGGCGATCTCTCGATACACTGCCAATGGCAGCCGATCGTTGCGGATGGTGAATTTGGGCGGCATGAGATGGGAGATGGGAGGTGGGAGATGGGAGATGGGAAATGGGAGGTGGTAGAGGGTAGAGGGTAGAGGGTAGAGGGTAGAGGGTGGAGGGTAGTAATGGGTAAGAGTTTCAAAGACTTAGCATTTGCAACTGGCAAAGTATAAAACAGATGAAACGGGAACTTATTCTGTTACCTTTTACCTTTTAACTTTTACCCTATCTCCCATCTCCCATCTCCCATCTCCCATCTGTTCCCTACTTCAATAAAACCTTTGCCGCAGCCGCGACACCAGCCCCAGCAGTACCCGTGTGACCGAGTTCGGCGATGGTGGCTTCAAGGGCGGCAATGGCCGTGAGGATGTCGCGATCGCAGACAAAGCCCAAATGCCCGATTCTGAAGATCTTGCCTTTGAGACCATCCTGACCGCCAGCCAGGACGATATCAAATTTCTTCTTCATCGTGCTGCGAATCTGCTCGGCATCGACAGTTGTCGGTGCGACAGCAGTAATCGCGGGACTGCCATGTCCATCCGGCGCGTACAATGGTAAACCCATTGCGGTAATCGCGGCGCGGGTGGCGTGCATCTGACGTTGATGGCGGGCAAAGATATTTGCCAATCCTTCTGCCTGCATCATCTGCAACGCAGCTTGGAGTGCAAAAATCAGATTTACTGGCGGCGTGAAGGGAGTAGTATTTTTAGCTGCGTCTTTGCTATATTTACCCAAATCCATATAATAGCGTGGCAACTTAGCCGTTTTGTAAGCCGACCAAGCTTTGGCGCTCACCGCGACAAAGCCCATTCCGGGCGGAATCATAAATCCTTTCTGAGAGCCAGAGCAAACGACATCTAGACCCCAGGTATCGATCGGCACATCGACCGCTCCCAGACTGGTAACTGCATCGACAATCGACAGCGCACCGTGGGCGGCGATATGTTTGCTGATAGTCTCCAGGTCGTTAATTACCCCGGTTGAAGTCTCGCTATGGGTGACGATAACTCCTTTAATCGCTTGAGTAGTATCGGCGTCTAGTGCTGATTTGACAGCATTGGGATCGATCGGTTGTCCCCAGGGTGCGGTTACTTCCTGGACATCTAGCGCAAAGGCTTTGGCAACTTCCGCCCACCGTTCGCCAAATTTACCATTATGGACGACCAGGACGCGATCGCCGGGACTGAAGAAATTAATAATTCCGGCTTCCATTGCCCCCGTACCGGAGACGGTGAGCATCAAGACATCATTTTGAGTCTGGTGCAGCCATTTGAGATTAGCTGTAACCTCTGCCATGATTTGGCTGAATTCACCACTGCGATGCCCGATTGGATGCTTTGCCATAGCTAGCAACACATTCTCTGGCACTGGTGTAGGGCCAGGAATCATCAACATCAATTTGTTTTCCACGATCTTAATCCCATTTAAATAATAGTTAAACTGACGATTTCTAAGTAGATTTGCGGAATGTCAATTCTAGCTCAAGATTATACCCGACGGATAGGGGTAGCGCTGGGCACAAAGCCGACAATTTATTGCCGTCAGTAGCGACGTAGTACTAACGCCGAGCCGGATGGGTAGAACGGTAGTGCGCGAGACACCCTAGTTGTAACACGTTATGACGATCGCTGGGTTTGTCATTACTGTAGAGGTAAGATAGCTGCTAGCATGACGACGATTGGCGGTAGCCAACTGGCGATCGGATTGGCAGCCTGTGAGATTCATCTCAATGTATCGATCGATACGAGCGCACCACACAGAAATCCTGGAGACAAGATGTATCGCGATCGAAATTACCGAAATTGCCACTGTCGGGGATGGTTCGATCTATAAGGTCTGTTTTGAGTATATTATGGCATCATGTTAATGGTATCTAGTAGTAACCTTCGATCGCGAAAAATGTTATGACAAATAATCTTATTCCCTATGATTGTGGTGATGATGATGTAATTGCCTTTGGAGAGGCAATGTTTCGTTCTGGAAAGCTAAAACGAGCCATCGGTCAATCTTTTGATGGCGCAGTTGGTAGATCGATCGACCAGAAACTACGTCAAAATGGTTTGGAGATTCCGATTCTCATGACTGGTTCGACCCTACTAGCCAACGAACATTGCCAATGGTTCGAGGAAGGGATTAGTTGCGAGATCCTCGATCTAGCGACCCGCCGCTGGTGCAAGGGTAAAGTTCGAGTTCAAGTTTCAGTTGAGTTTTTAGTAGAAGATACAGATGATAAAAAGCTGCTCCCTAGCGATTCGCTAGCAGAGACAATGCGCGAACGCGAACGCGAAGATCCAAATAATGATGAATATGTTAATAGTGAGTATGTCTTGACAGGTATTCATCACAACGGTCATCAATAGTAACGATCGACGCTATCGGCACGATATCGATCGAGATTATCCACACTTAATACTAAAAATATTTTATAGCTAGACACCCAAATTCCATTGAGGATTTGGGTGTTTGATTTTAAATAGAGCTTCAGATCTCAGCTTTAGCTGTCGATCGATAATTAAAGTTTCAACAAACAACCGATCGACTTAATTCTACCGCCTGAAGATAGTTTTCTAGCTAGATCGATTGTCGTACAAGCTGACTATCTCTATACATATATCAGCCAAATGGCTAATATGAAGATCGACCCAGCAATCTCGTTACAAATCTAGATTGCAATAGCTGAATCTGTTTGTCAGAAACAATCATCATCACATCTATCTACAATGAATTATCACTATCTCTGCGTCCCAATCATTATTGCACAGCCAATTATTCAGCTTCGATCGCCCTAGATATTAGTAGTTATCTCTGGTAGAATAATGAAATGTAAAGTTAGAGGATCGATAAGTGTAGTGAGCTACACAAGATCGCATTGTCATTAGTAATTTGGGGAACAAACAAGCCCAAATTCAATCATTAACTATTAAGTTTTTGAGATCGCCGAATAATCTAATAAATATCTTTAAAAATATCTAGACACTCTCGGCGAGCCAGATTGTCCAGAGATAGCTCTATCAAATATAACCTGAATGCAAGTCCTTCACATCATTACCGATTTTAATGACGGCGGTGCTCAAGCGGTGCTGTACCGATTTATTACTGCCGATCCCAAAAACGAACATCAAGTTATTTCCTTGATGAGTACTGGTTGGTATGGAGATCGACTCTCGAAATTGGGCATTCCCGTGTACTCGCTGGATATGCCCAAGAGTAAGTTGACCCTAGACGGCATCAAAAAGCTGTATCGGCTCATTCGCCAAATCAATCCAGAGACGATTCAAACCTGGATGTATCATAGCGATTTTCTCGGGACGATCGTGGCTCGATTAGCGGGCAAGAAATCGATCGTCTGGGGCGTTCACAATACCAATCTCGATCCCACAAAAACCTCGCGCTCGACGCGGCTGATCGCACGGGCTTGTGGCATCTTATCCGGTATTCCTAGCAAAATTATCAGTTGCTCTCAAGAGGGGGTTAAAGTCCATACTGGACTGGGCTACCAGCAGCAAAAAATTGTCGTGGTGCCTAACGGTTATGATGTCAGCGAATTTTCGCCACAGCCAGCCAGCCGCAAAGCACTCCGCCAGCAATGGCAGATCCCCGAACAGACAACTTTGCTGGGGATGGTAGCGCGGTGGAATCCGCAAAAAGATCATCCAAATCTAATTGCAGCATTAGCTCAGTTGCCAACTCACACCCAGTCGCCTTGGCACTGCGTATTGATCGGATCGAGTTTGGATGCGGACAATCAAGTATTAGTAGAATTGTTAGAGCAACATGGGATCGGAGATCGAGTTACCTTGCTCGGTATGCGTAGTGACATCCCCGCAGTCATGAGCG
>NZ_JANMZA010000402.1:0-10828 GCF_031382685.1 Chamaesiphon sp. OTE_8_metabat_110
CGATCGATGTAGAGATAACCGATGCACTTGCCCCATTTAACTCAAGTTGCTACCTTATAGAATGCCTGCGACTGAAACCGCTGAGGTTATAGGTAGCAACTGTGATTATTTACGCCTCTTTCGCTCTTGTCGTCCCCATCCCAGCGGCTGATGATGGCAATCCCCAAGTACCAACGATAATAGATCGTAGATCCTCAGATCGATCGGTTCCTTATCTACAGGTAGTCCTATGCTCAGTCAACTATTCGATGCTGCTAACTTATTTGTCCTACCATTCTGGGCATTGATGATTGTCTTGCCCAAATGGGAGATTACCCGCAAAGTAATTTCATCCCCATTACCCTTCATCACTCTCGCTGGATTGTACGTCTACCTGCTGGTCGTCGCTGTCAACCCCGAATCAGCCGCAGCGCTTGCCAATCCCAAACTGGCTGACATTGCCCGGTTCTTTGCCGATGAAGGAGCTGCTGCTATCGGCTGGGTACATTTCCTGGTAATGGATTTATTTGTCGGACGGTACATCTATTTAGAAGGACAACAGAAAGGGATAATTACGATTCATTCGTTAATTTTGTGTTTATTCTTTGGCCCGATCGGGTTATTATCACATCTGATTACTAGTGCGATTTCCGATCGACTCAAAAAACCTACCCCTACTTCGGAACCAGTCTAAAAAAGCTGATGACGTTAGAATAACCAGGTTATTGAGACGGCGGTTGGCTCGGCTAGAGCGAAAAAATGATGGCTGGGAAAGGGTTGCTAACTCCATGTAGACTGAGGATCGATAAAATCTTGGGTGAGTCTACAGATGCAGTTATTTAGTTCCCATCGACGGATTGCGACAACGTGCGGGTGGTTATTGGTGCAGTTATTAACGATCGTTCCGGCTCGGGCACAGCAGCCAGTCGCGCCGCCAGCCTTATCAGCCGTCTGTGCCAGCCAAGTGCCAGCAGCCATCAATAACATCATCGATCGACCGGAATTGCGCCGCTATCGGTGGGGGATTGTCGTTCAGGTATTAGGTGGCCCCAAGCAGCTTTATAATCGGGATGGCGATCGCTTATTTATTCCGGCTTCCAATGTGAAGTTGATTACCACAGCGGCGGCACTCCGCCAGCTAGGAGCCGCGATGCGGCTGCGGACTTCTGTATATCAACTGCCGAGTAATGGCAGCTTCAGCAACCTCTTAGTAGTGGGTAGAGGCGATCCGAGTTTGACGGTGAGCGGGTTGCAATCGATCGCGCAACAACTCCAACAACGCGGCATCAAACAGATCGGACAAATTAGTTTTGATGATAGTTATTTTCGCGGGGAACAGATAAACTCCGGTTGGGAATGGGGCGATTTATCGACTGATTATGCACCCGCAATTAATGGGTTGATGTTGAATCAAAATTCCAATCCTTTAACGGTCAGTTCCCAACAATTGGGGATGCCATTAAGATATGCTTGGAAAGATCCGAGTTTAAATAGTTGGCAAGTCGATAATCGCAGCTTGACGATCGCCGCTAGTCAAGATAATAATGTTGATGCGGTCGCGATGTTTGGCAAACCAGTCATCAAATTGACAGGTAAACTCGCAACTAATGCTACTCCGATTCAGATCGATTTACCACTAGCAGATCCGGCACAATCGTTTATCAGTGCCTTTCGCCAAAGCTTGAATCGATCGGGCATCAATTCTAATAGTATGCGCTTAGGAGCGGCACAAAGTACGATTAATTTACCGGAAATTGTCGCGATCGATTCACCCCCAATTACCACATTAATTACAGAAACCAATCAGCGAAGTAATAATATCTACGCCGAAGTTTTGCTCAGATCGATCGGTCGGACTCATCCCGAACACTCTACTAGCGATCGAGATACTAGCAATCTCGGAATTGCCTTAGTAAAGCAACATTTAACGGCAATGGGTGTCGATCCGCAAGCCTATAGTATTTACGATGGTTCGGGTTTGTCACGACACAATTTAGTGGCACCGACTACTTTCATGCGCGTTTTATCAGCGATGGCAACTACACCAATCGGCAAAATCTATCGCGATTCTTTACCAGTCGCGGGCATTAGTGGCAGTCTCAAAAATCGCATGAAAGGAACTTTAGCTCAAGGGATTGTCAGCGCGAAAACTGGTAGTCTGAGCGGCGTTGCCAGTCTATCTGGATATGTTAATCCACCTCAATATGCACCATTAGTATTTAGCATTATCTTAAATCAACACGATCGACCCACATCGCAAATGGTTAAGGTTATCGATGAGGTAGTGGTGGTATTAGCAAGCCTCAAACAGTGTTAGAGCAGATCCTCAAAATACCGCTCATTCAGATCGAGAATTCCTGTTTCCGGGGCGATCGTGTGTACATAAGTTGGCTAGACTTCGTTTTGAGATCCAAATCCCCCAACCCCCTTGAAAAGGGGGCTTTAAAAGTCCCCCTTTTTAAGGGGGATTTAGGGGGATTTCTAGGGATTGCGAGTGTTACTCTATAGATCTGTAGGTTGGGTTGAGAGAAGCTTTGGCGAAGCCTCTCCGTCAGGAAACAACCCAACATACCCAACAAAAGTTTCTTTCTAACTCTAACCCGATTAAAACTTATCCGATAAAGCAGCAACACATCGATCGCAAACCAATGGATGTTCGCTATTTTCACCGACAGTAGATGAATAGTTCCAACACCGATCGCATTTGGTACCATCGGCATTAACTACCCCAATTTTGCCACCTTCAACAGTAGTTTGATGTGGCAATCCGGCTAGTCGCTCGGCATCGTCAATTAGCTCGACTTGAGAGGCTAGAAAGAGGTATCGCAATTCGTCAATCTGATTGGATTGATGCTGTGGTAAGGCGGTAGTCGCGGGTGCGTGGGCGGGTACTACTAATTCACCTGTAGGCTCTGCTAGCGATACCGTCCGCACGGGATGATATTGTGTGCCGATGATGTCATTTTTATACGCGATCGCGCGATCGAATGTTTGGCGACGTTTTTCTTTATTTAATAAGTTACGCGCCACAAAGATACCACTCATCACTATGCCGACACCTTTGAGAGTAGTTTCGACAAAGGGAATCCGATTGACAACATCGAGCAATCCGATTGCGATATACAATCCAAATGCCCCGGTAAGAATCAGTAAAACATTGCCAATCAACCGCCACCCTTTACTATAAGCCTCGATCGCGGTGGCAATCGTTGCGCCGATGGCGTTACTACCACTTGTAATGGTTGCTTGTAGTTCTGGTAATGGCGAAGCGTTTATTAGTTTATCGATCGTCGGCGTCTGCGAATTAGTAACACTAATTACAGTCCCGCCTTTCTTATTCCCCTCCTGGGAGGGGCTAGGGGTGGTTGCGGTGGATGCCGAATTAAACGACATCGCGCCTAACTTCGCTCTGAGTGCCGGATCGCTCACCTGCAACAATACCTTCGCTTCTAGACTCGAACCGATCGCTTTGTCGGTACGGGCTTGTTCCATCACCTTATTTACATCCGTCCGCAGGTCGCGAACTTTGTCCCAGGTGACGGCTAAATCTGGCTGTAACCACTGCGGATCGAGTTTGACCCACCCGGCTTCAAATACAGATTTATAGGGGGTTGGGTAGGGCAAATACTGCCAGATATCTTCCGCCATATGACAGAGGACGGGCGCGATCGCGCGGGTGAGATTTTCGAGGATAATTGCCAGGACTGTCTGACAACTGCGACGGCGGAAGGATGTCGGCGAGCTGATGTAGAGGCGATCTTTGGCGATATCGAGGTAGAAGTTGGACAGATCGACGATGCAGAAATTCTGCACTAATTGGAAGAATTTAAAGAATTGATAGCGATCGAATGCTTCGGTAATCTCGTCCAATACCACACTCATTCGGTGCAGCATGTAGCGATCGAGTTCGGCTAATTCGGCATAAGGAACGGCATCTTTCGCCGGATCGAAATCGTGAATATTTCCCAATAAGAATCGCGCGGTATTCCGAATTTTGCGCGAAGCATCGGATAATTGCTTGAGGATATTTGGGCCGATTCTGACTTCGGTAGCATAATCTACCGATGACACCCATAAGCGGACGATATCCGCACCGTAAGCTGGATCTTTCTGCTGGTTTTTACCCCCATCCATAATCACCATTGGGTCGATAATATTACCCAATGATTTACTCATTTTTTCACCTTTTTCATCCAAGACGAAACCGTGAGTGAGGACGGTTTTAAATGGGGCGATGCCATTATTGGCGACACTAGTGAGCAAACTCGATTGGAACCAACCCCGATGTTGATCGGAGCCTTCGAGATACATATCGACGGGATAAGTTAAATTGTCTCTTTGGTTGGCAACCGCCGCCCAGGATGAGCCGGAATCAAACCAGACATCCATCGTATCGGTACCCTTGAGATAAGTACGTCCATTGTGACGATGAGATTCGGGTAATAATTCCTCGACAGACATCGAATACCAAGCATCGGAACCATGCTCGCGGACGATACTTTGAACGTGGTTAATCGATTCTTCTGTCAGTAATGGCTCATTAGTTTCAGCATCATAAAAGACGGGAATCGGTACGCCCCAATTGCGCTGACGCGAGATACACCAATCCGATCGTTCGGCAACCATTGGCGTAATCCGATTCTCACCCTGAGCGGGGATCCATTCGACTTCCGAGATCGCTTTTAAGGCTGCTTCTTTAAACCCTTTCACCGACGCAAACCACTGTTCGGTAGCACGGAAAATCGTCGGTTTCTTGGTGCGCCAATCGTAAGGATATTTGTGGGCATAAGACTCTTCTTTAAGTAAAGAATGCGCTTCGAGTAATGCTTGAATGACTAGCTCATTACCATCGCCTAAAACATTTGCACCTTTAAATAATTCCCCCGCTTCTTCGGTGAAATTACCATCGCCATCTACAGGTGCCAGAATTGCTAGCCCGTATTTTTGTCCGACGATATAATCTTCTTGACCGTGCCCTGGTGCGGTATGTACCAAACCCGTACCCGATTCCGTAGTGATGTAATCGCCACCGATAATTACCGGACTGTGCCGATCGTACAGCGGATGTTTGTAAGTGGTATGTTCTAGATCTGCGCCTTTAATTTCGGCTTTAGTAGTCAGGTTCAGATTGAGTTTAGCTGCCAAACCTGCGACCATATCCGCAGCGACGATCGCGTATTTGCAGCCACTATATTGATTATCTTCGCGTCCGGCGACTTCTACGATCGCGTAGCTAAGTTCGGGATTTACCGCCACTGCCAAATTTGCCGGGATCGTCCAGGGCGTAGTAGTCCAGATCGCGACTGCTAAATCGTCCTGAAATGGCTCTAAAATCGCCTTGGCAGCATCAGCAACCTGCGTGACTTTAAATGCCGCAAAAATACTCCGTGAGGTATGTCCTTCGGGATATTCTAGCTCTGCTTCTGCTAGCGCCGTCTTAGAACTCGGACTCCAATGCACGGGCTTCAACCCGCGATAGATATACCCTTTGAGCACCATCTGCCCGAACACGCCGATCTGTGCGGCTTCGTATTCTGGTTGCAGGGTGAGATAGGGCTTATCCCACTCCCCCCAGACACCCAGCCGTTTGAAGCCGAGCTTTTGTTCTTCAACTGTCTTGAGTGCGAATGCTGCCGCTTTTTGCCGTAGTTCTAGCGGGGTCAGATTTAGACGCTCCGCTGGCTTCATGTCTTGGATGACTTTAAGTTCGATCGGTAGTCCGTGACAATCCCATCCCGGTACATAGCGAACTTTTCGCCCCTTGAGCAATTGGTAACGGTTGATGATATCTTTAAGCGTTTTATTGAGCGCATGACCCATGTGTAGCGTCCCATTAGCATATGGGGGGCCATCGTGCAGCACAAAAATTTCGCCCAGATTTGACTGTGACAGTCGTTCAAAAATCTGCTCGTCTGCCCAGAATTTTTGGAGTTCGGGTTCGCGAATGACAGCGTTAGCCCGCATGTCAAACTTAGTCTGGGGTAAGTTTACGGTATTTTTGTAACTTCCGGTTGCTGCCACAGTAGTAAATGCTGATTGGTTTGTATCAGTCTATTATACGCACACAGGCGTGAGCGACGGCGCAATAATGAGTGATGTAATATTTTTAGGCTCTAATTGCAGGGACGATCGCATGATGTCAGTGAGATTGTCCCCAGATCGAACCCACCTACTCGCGATCGTCAATCGATCGATAAACCAATGTCAGTTTTTGCAATTAACTGTCAGCTTCCAATGCTCTGATAAATTCGCGAATCACATCTGTCTTCGTTCTTTCCGTCTTCGCAGTGAAGTTTTGAAGAATGGATAGTTCCTGGTTAGGGATCTTGACATTTAGTTGTTTGATTTTTCTGGTCTTCGTACTCATACTTTCTATGGCCATATCTTAGTTAGTAGATATTTAACCAGAAAATATTAGCTTCAAACAAATCACCTACGTTGGTCTATTGATGTAGGTTGATGAATTATCAAATTTATGCCCACGATCCTAGCACGTATTTTACGAAGTCGGAAGGTCATGACTCTGGCAAGTCGGGCAATAGTGGGTACCGCGACCGCCTAATCTAATTTTTTCAATCGGGGTGCCACAGACGCGACAAGGCTGCTTGGTACGGTTGTAGACCCATGCCATGCCCCCATAGTTACCATTTGTACCCTGAACGCTGAGATAATTGCTAAAGGTAGTACCACCTTGCTCGATCGAGAGTTGGAGTACGGCGATAATCGATGCGCGCAATAGTTCGACTCGATCGATCGTCAGTTGGTTTGCGGACGTATTCGGATGAATTTTGCTCATAAATAGCGCTTCATCGGCATAGATATTTCCGACTCCCGCGACTAAGTTTTGATCCAGGATGACGGTTTTGATATTGCGGGACGACTTCTGAAGCTTGGCGGCAAAATACCCGGTACTAAAAGCCAGATCGAATGGCTCTGGCCCTAGTTTAGCGATGCCCGTCATCACCTGTTCCAGTTGCTTGCTCGGCGGGATCCACCACATCTGTCCGAATGTCCGCTGATCGACAAATCGAATTTCCCGATCTTTACCCAGAAACAATCTCACGCGCGTATGCTTGTGCAGCTCTGTGTGGCTCTCCACCCACAGCAATTGCCCCGTCATGCGTAAATGCACTCCCAGCCAGCCAGCCGCCTCTGGGGTCTTTGTAGACACCAACTGTGCATATAAATATTTGCCCCGCCGATGCCAACCTTGAATTTTGGTATGCTGGAGTCCGAAGCTAAACTCTTGGGGCGTTTCGGGATGAGCGATCGTCCGTGGTAATAATACTTCAGTGCCAGTAATCGCTCGATCGAGTGTATACCGATCCAACCCGCGACGAACTGTTTCAACTTCAGGTAATTCTGGCATTAGTTATCGTTAGACTGTTAACTAGGGGATGGGTGAGGATCTAGCTAACACAAATTAGTATAGACCGATCGCTCTCCCTAGTTTCCAGTCAGGTGGCGCTTATTTTGCGACAGCTTTAGCTGCTGGTGCCGAAACTTCCACCAACTCACTGACGGCGAAGTTATTGGTATTGACGCCGCCAGCGTTCCCACTGAAGCCGCTGCAATTAACTTTATCAAAACGCACGATGACGTTATATTTGATGCCGCTTTGGTCGATCGAGACTACGCTCCCGATATCCTGGAACCAGTAAGATTCCTTGCGGAGGACGCGAACTTGGGAGCCACGTTGAAGTGCCATAATTACTTTTCCTGCTTGAAGTACTTGGTTTTTAAAAAGGATTCAGCCACGATTAGCTATCAGGCTTATTTTCTGCAAATTTCGCCCTCTTTTTGACACAAGGTAACAAAGCTTAAACAAAGAGGGGAGTTGGGAGTTGGGAGTTGGGAGTTGGGAGTTAGGTTTTATTGAGCTTTTAGAACTACGTTCCAAGTTTCCCGTTCCTTACTTCTCCAGTTTCTCAAACCCTCCCTCCTGCTTTCTTATCTCCCACCTCCCAACTCCCAACTCCCAACTCCCATCTCCCATCCCCCACATCCCATCTCCCATCTCCCATCTCCCATCTCCCACCTCCCAACTCCCATCTCATATACCGTGTCCAATTCCGTCTTCGACTCCGAACACCTGCTATTCACGCCAGCATCGCCAGCACGAGATGCAATTCCGACGATCTTTGCTTTTCCGAATACATATACAGTCGGCATCACTAGCTTGGGGTATCAGGTAGTATGGGCGACTTTAGCCATGCGATCGGATGTGGATATTTATCGGTTATTTACAGATGTCCGCGAGTCCTTACCGCGATCGCCCGAACTGGTCGGATTTTCGCTATCTTGGGAATTAGATTATGTCAATATTCTCAATTTATTAGAGTTATTAGAAATACCACTACGGAGTAGCGATCGCGGCGATAACGATCCCTTAATATTCGGCGGGGGGCCAGTTCTTAGCGCTAATCCCGAACCATTTGCGGATTTCTTTGATGTTGTTTTAGTCGGTGATGGGGAAGATTTATTAGGTAACTTTATCACTGCTTATCAAGAAGTTCGCACAGCCGATCGAATCACCAAGCTCAAGCATTTAGCGCAAGTACCCGGAATTTATATTCCTAGTTTATATCGGGTTGAATATGCTGAAAATTTAATTACTAGTATTTTGCCGATCGATAGTAATATCCCCACAACTATTACCAAACAAACCTATCGTGGCAATACCCTTTCTGCCTCCAGCGTCGTCACTGAGAAAGCCGCCTGGGAAAGTATTTTCATGGTCGAAGTCGTCCGCAGTTGCCCCGAAATGTGTCGGTTTTGTTTGGCAAGCTACCTAACTCTACCTTTTCGCGTTGCCAGTGTCGAAGAATCTCTAATTCCCGCGATCGATAATGGCTTACAAGTCACCAATCGCTTGGGCTTACTCGGCGCATCTGTGACACAACATCCAGAGTTCCCCGCATTACTAGAACATCTCGCTCAACCTAAGTATGATGATGTCCGCTTGAGTGTATCCTCAGTCCGCACCAATACCGTCACCGTGCGACTAGCTGAAATCTTATCCCAACGCGATAGTAAATCACTCACGATCGCCGTTGAAAGCGGCTCAGAACGAATTAGAAAAATCGTCAACAAGAAACTCGAAACCGATGAAATATTTCAAGCAGCGGCTAATGCAAAAGCTGGAGGTTTAAAAGGATTAAAGCTCTATGGAATGGCGGGAGTTCCCGGCGAAGAGAGTAGCGACATAGATGAAACGGTGGCAATGTTGCGATCGCTCAAAAAAGCTGTTCCTGGCTTACGTCTGACATTTGGATGCAGTACCTTCGTGCCGAAAGCTCACACGCCATTTCAATGGTTTGGAGTCAATAAAGAAGCAGACAAAAGATTGAAATTACTGCAAAAACAACTGACTCCGAATGGGATCGAGTTTCGTCCCGAAAGTTATAATTGGTCGGTGATTCAAGCGATAATTTCTAGAGGCGATCGCAGGTTATCTCAGCTACTCGAACTTACCCGCAATTACGGGGATTCGATCGGCAGTTTTCGCCGTGCATTTAAAGAGTTGCGCGGGCAGGTGCCAGAGCTAGATTTTTACGTCCATCAAACTTGGGAGATCGATCGAGTCTTACCGTGGAGTCATATTATTGGGCCATTACCACAACCGACTCTAATTAAACATTTAGAATCAGCAACATCACAATTCTCTACCCCCAAAACTGTTGTAAGTATTTAGCCCCATGACGATGAATGATTGCGGTTAAACCACTATAACTATTAATTTGTAGGGTGGGCAATGCCCACCAACACCATTTTCGATTTAACAAAACATTTGGGTATTTAATGTCGATCGATTCGTGAAGAGATTACTCGATAGAATCAAACAGTTGAAATTCTTTTTGCTACGGCTCTAAATGGTCTGTGGGCAATGCCCACCCTACGTTTTTTCTACTCTGCACAATTCTCTAATTTAGACTATTCTTATGTTGAGATATGATGGACTATACGTTTCAGAAAAAATTAGTCACCCAACACCTGATTATTCTTACTGTTACTATCTCCGGTTTTATAAAGATGCCAGTTTAATTTTGAGATCGCATAGTCATTTTAACAACCACAAAAAAGCAACAAATTACTCTTTTATTAATTTAGATTTAGATTAATTCATAGGGTGGGCAGGATAATAGATGGTAAGGTGGACACTGACCACTATATAGGTTTCAGACTTATTACCATTAATGAAAACTCAGGGTAGGGGCAATTCATGAATTGCCCCTACCCTGAATCAACGATCGATTAAATCTAATAACTATCCGTAGGATTTACCAACTTAAGTAACTTCTGCTTGATTTGGTTGTCGAATACTTCCCACTTCAGCTTCGAGAAATCCGAATTATCATTAAACCCACACAAGAACCCAACCGGGATTTCAAACCCACCAGCGGTAAATCTACCACCGCCGAAGAACCGTCCCTCGCTATTTTTACCAAAGGCTTCCTTGATAAACTCGTCTGGATCGAGGGTTAATTTGGACGTGCGGAGGGAACCAATCACCAATTCGACTTCATCATCCTCATCGCGAACGATGCCGTATACAACCGCCGTATGGACGTTCTCCTCGGTAACTAGGAAATCTGCTGCTTGGGGAATGGCGTCGCGATCTTCATAGCGTAAATAGCCGACACCCGCGATCGAGAAGTTATTTTGTACTACTCTATTGGTAAGCGATCGCTGAATGACTTCCATCACTCGTTTCGATCGGTATACTTGGAGGATGGCATTGAGCAGTTGGGCGTCATAAAAGCGGCTCAGATATCCCGCCGCTAAAAAGTCTTCTTCCTGCGCCTGCATCAGGCGGTTGGTATCGGAGCGTAAGCCGTGCATCAGTGCG
>NZ_JANMZA010000406.1:0-15858 GCF_031382685.1 Chamaesiphon sp. OTE_8_metabat_110
CCGTGCGGTTTGTCTGGATGTTTCTAATGACATCGATCGGTTGATAGCTGCCAGCCTGGGGAATGTAGCGTTGAAGTCGATCGTAGCGGATCTTTAATCTGACCTTTTGATGATAAGCCAAAAAACAATCTTCATCTCTATCTACTAAAAAAGTCTGATTTCCGCGATTGGTCGCGATAACAGCATAAAAATAATCGCCCCAAACAAAATTAGTAAAGTACCCAGTTATAGTCTTGCTAGCAATAATTTTGTCAGGAAATCCTGGTGTTGCTGACGCCAGTTGCATCAGATCGTTTGGCTGCGATACCGCTCGGCTCGGATTGGCAGTTTGCATACCTAAAGCCAAAATTAGCATGAAGATCGATTGACGTTGTAAATTATTCATAACGGGATGAGTAAAATGTAATGCCCAAAATGTAAGTGCTACCTTGGCTAGTCGAATATGGCAGACTAGTAGAGTGAGATTTACCTACATCGATGTACTAGCACGACCTTAAAGATGATTACTAACTATATTGCTACCATCCTGCGGGGCGGAAATCCTGGAGATGCGGTGACTGTAAGAGGCTGGATTCGGAGTAAGCGGGAAGCTAAAGAATTTGCCTTTGTCGATATCAATGATGGCTCCTGCATGGCAAATATCCAGGTAGTAATCGACAAAGATGTCCCCAACTATGCCACGATCCTCAAACAGATTAACACGGGTGCCTCGATCGAGATTGTCGGCGAATTGGTAGAGTCGCCCGCCAAAGGACAACGCGTAGAAGTCAAAGCCGCTCAGGTACAGATTTACGGTGAAGCCGATCCCGAAAAGTATCCCCTTCAGAAGAAACGCCACTCCTTTGAATTCTTACGCGAGATCGGGCACTTGCGATCGCGTACCAATACCCTCAGCGCGGTATTCAGAGTCCGAAATGCCTGCGCGACGGCAGTGCATCAGTTTTTTCAAGAGCGCGGCTTTTTGTGGGTACATACGCCGATTATTAGTGCTAGTGACTGCGAAGGTGCGGGGGAGATGTTCAATGTCACTACCCTCAATCTCAAGAATGTCCCCCTCACCCCAGAAAAGGAGATCGACTACAGTCAAGATTTCTTCGGAAAGGCGGCGTATTTGACCGTCAGCGGTCAGTTGGAAGCCGAAGTGATGGCGATGGCATTTAGCAACGTTTACACGTTTGGGCCGACTTTTCGCGCGGAGAACTCGAATACTTCGCGTCACCTGGCTGAGTTTTGGATGATCGAGCCGGAGATGGCATTTTGCGATCTGTTAGAAGATATGAATCTCGCGGAAGCATTTCTCCAATACATTTTCAAGTATGTGATGGAAAATTGTCAAGCAGATATGGAGTTTTTCAACGAGCGGATCGATAAGTCGGTCTTAGCTACAGCCGAGAATATTATTAATAATCAATTTGAGAGATTAACATATACCGATGCGATCGCACTCCTCGAAAAGTCGGGTCAAACATTTGAATATCCAGTCAGTTGGGGACTCGATCTCCAATCCGAACACGAGCGTTATTTAGCCGAACAAGTTTTTAAAAAGCCAGTGATCCTCACCGACTATCCCGTCGAAATCAAAGCGTTTTACATGCGGCTCAATGACGATGGTAAAACCGTCGCGGCGATGGATATTTTAGCTCCGAAAATCGGTGAAATTATCGGCGGCTCCCAACGGGAAGAACGGCTCGACATCCTGGAACGCAGATTGATCGCCCAAGGTTTAAATCCCGCCGATTACTGGTGGTATCTAGATCTCCGCCGCTATGGTACCGTTCCTCATGCTGGCTTTGGGTTGGGATTTGAGCGGTTGGTGCAATTCATGACGGGGATGACTAATATCCGCGATGTGATTCCCTTCCCCCGCGCCCCATTAACGGTAGAGTTTTAGGTTTGTAGAACCACACAAACGGGAGGGAACCTCCCGTTCGATGCGTCGCTTTTTTATTCGGAGGTTCCCTCCGAATTAAAATACCGACAAGACCGGGGAACCCCAAGAACGCACTTTTCGCTGTCTTGACTGAAACACATGGGTCGGGAACCTCCGCGTGATTTCAGTCGCAAACTGTCGGGAGACAGAGGCACAGCTTAGCATCCGCAATTCTCAATTCTCAATTCTCAATTCTCAATTAATTTAACAGCAGCCATCGCCTTGATAATGCCAAGTTGATGGCGTGATGATACATTCATTAGGAATTAAATCGAATAGCTTGGCTGCTGTCTTGTCACAGACAGCAGCAGGAATACCGCGTGGTAAGATATGTCCGGCTCGATCGTCAAAAATAGATTCTTTACCTGAATAGATTGCCGTTTTTCCAGTAAAAACGCAGGCACCATCGTCGGCAATCGGCACTTTAAAAGCAACCGAATCGAGACTTTCTAACAGTAAATGCTTATCGAGTTGATAACTAGCTGTATCCAATAATCGATAGGGACGACGCGCCCGAATTTCGATTTGTCCGAACCCATTAGCAATAATCCGCTGCGTATACTCCTCATAAGTCATCGCTCCAGAGAGACACATCGCCCGCAAGCGTTCGTCCTGCTGCAAGTGTAAGGGGATCTGACGAGTCGCGATCGGATCGCTCATTTGCAGTCTACCACCTGGTTTGAGTACGCGATAAGCTTCGGCCAACGCTCGATCGAGATCTGCGGGTTCAAAGATATTAAATAAACAATTCTGGGCGACGACATCTACAGACGCATCAGGCACTGGTAAATTAAAAGCATCACCCGATCGAATTTCCACAAAACTCGGATCGAACCAATCATTCGATTCAGCCGCTAATTTGAGATTGTGCGCTGCCGCATCGCGCATCTGGGCCACCGGATCGATCGCGATGACCCCCGACACCCGCCGACTAAAATAAGCAAACTGGAGAGCCTCCAAGCCGCCACCCACGCCCACATACAACACCGTCGGCTCGTTTACCAATTCCGTTGGATGCACGGTACTTCCGCAACCATAATTCATCTCCTGCATGATGTCGGGAACGTGCAGTCCTGGCAGTTGCAATGGCGTACTTTGCACGCAGCACAAGCCAACTTCTGGCGTTTGAGCGACTTCAGTATAGAACTGAGCGGCAGTCTCTAAATAACCCATAAAATAATCATCTCGACCTTTAAAGTATATGTAACCCGAACCCGCCCTCCCCACTAGCGGCGGTTTTATATCTCCTGTCGGAGAGGCTTCGCCAACGGAGGTTCCCTCCGAATAAAGAAACCGACAAGACAGCGGCTCGCTCTGCGGAGGTTTCCTCCGCATAGAAGCGAGACAAGACAGAAGATCTCAAATGGGTTCTATAGATATTTTAGATATTTTTGAAGTCTATCGGAATATTTTTGCGCTACCAATGAACAAATTGAACCAATCTCAAACACCGATCGTCGATGCACTGCAAGCGTGGGTAAATAAATCTCACGCCCCATTTTACACGCCGGGACACAAGCGCGGGACGGGGATGAATCCGCTGCTAAAACAGCCGTGGGGAGCTGATGTTTTCGGCTGGGATTTGCCAGAGTTGCCAGGATTGGACAATCTCCACGCACCTGATGGCGCGATCGAGTCAGCCCAAACTCTAGCTGCATCTGCATTCGGCGCACAGCAGACTTGGTTTTTGGTGAATGGTTCGACGGCTGGAGTCATCGCGGCAATTTTGGCAACTTGTGGGGATGGTGACAAGATTATTTTGCCTCGGAATATCCATTCTTCGGCGATTTCTGGTGTCATTCATGCGGGTGCTATGCCGATTTTTATCGATCCAGTTTACGATCGAGCCTTGGACATTACCCACAGCGTTACTCCAGCGGCAGTTAAATTGGCGCTGGAGCGACATCCCGATGCTAAGGGTGTGATGTTGGTCTATCCGACTTATTACGGCGCAGGTGGCGATCTGGGGGCGATCGCGGAGATCGTTCACAGTTACGATTTGCCGTTGCTAGTCGATGAGGCGCATGGCGCGCATTTTGGCTTTCATCTTGACTTACCGCCAGCAGCACTAACTCTGGGCGCAGATCTGGCGGTGCAATCGACGCATAAGTTACTGGGTGCGCTGACACAATCGGCGATGCTGCATGTCAATAGTAATCGCATCGATCGCGATCGAGTCAGCCGAGTTTTGCGATCGATCCAAACTACAAGTCCGAGTTATTTACTATTAGCGTCTCTCGATGCCGCGCGTCAACAAATGGCGTTACATGGGCAAGAATTGATGTCCCAAACGATCGAGCTTGCCAAGATAGCCAGAGCGCAGATCGCCCAAATTGAGGGACTGACAGTAGTCAGATTAAATCCCACTACTCCAGGCTGTAAATATTTCGATCCGACTCGCTTGACAGTGACTGTTACGGGTTTGAATCTGACTGGTTTTGCTGCTGATGAAATTTTAACTGACAAATTTGGCGTCGTTGCCGAATTGCCATCGCTGCGACATTTAACGTTTATTATTAGTATAGGGAATACGCTAGCCGATATCGATCGATTAGTGGCAGCATTTAGTGAGTTAGCCATAAATCATCGTCAAACTTGTGATTTAGAATTACCTGAAATCGTGCCGCCGGATGGTATTTTAACGACGATGGCAATGACACCGCGCCAAGCAAATAGAGCGTCACATCTGCAAGTCTCGATCGAGGATGCGATCGGTAAAATTAGTGCTGAATCCATCTGTCCGTATCCACCGGGCATTCCGACGATCGTCCCTGGTGAAATTATTACTACCGCCGCCCTAGATTACCTGCGTCAGGTAATAGATTTAGGGGGTGAGATCGCCGGGTGTAGCGATCTTTCCCTAGCGACAATCGCAATTATCGATTGTTAATCCGCGCTAGGATGAAATCTTCAATCCATAAAATTAATGCTTAGTTATGGCAGATAATCTACCTCAATCGATCGACACTAATAGCACCCGATCGTTAATCGGCAAAGTCGTGGCAGTTACTGGCGCTTCTGGGGCTTTGGGTCGAGGATTGGTGGAGGAATTGTCTATTCAAGGTGCCAATGTTATCGCTATTACAACTAATTCGAGTACGATTTTTCCAGTGGGCGTTACTGGTTTGTTATGGCAGTTGGGAGCAGAATCGGAATTATTGCCGCACCTGCAAGCCGTAGATATTTTGATTGTCAATCACGGTGTTAATGTCTACGGAGATCGCTCTTTTACCGCAATTAATAAGTCATTTGAAGTCAATACTTTTTCAACAATCCGAATTGCCGAATTATTTTTGAGTACCGTAACGAGCGAGGGCGATCGAGAAAGCAAGGAACTGTGGATTAATACTTCAGAAGCGGAAGTAAATCCCGCTTTTAGTCCGTTGTACGAATTATCCAAACGCACTCTGGGCGACCTGATTATACTTTTACGTTTTGATTCGCCCTGCACGATCAGGAAGTTAGTATTAGGCCCGTTCAAAAGTCAATTAAATCCATATGGTGTGATGTCTGCCCCTTGGGTCGCACGGGCAATTATTTTTCTAGCCCAGCGAGGTTTTCGGAATATTATTATCACAATTAATCCGCTAACTTATCTACTGTTTCCGATTAAAGAGTTAGCTCAGTATTGGTATTTTAAGTTGCTAACCAAAAGCGAACGTATTGTATGAATTGATGATTTAAAATAAAAAAGTCGCTGGTTGAATTCAACCAGTGACTCTTGTTTAAATTCAATTGTTAAGTCTGAAATTATGAATGATGGTCGTTTGTGCGCGCCATCAAAACTTGACTAAAGACTAACTTGTTAGCCTTCTTTTTCAGCCAAACTTAGACCAGCAGCGAACTCTTCGCCGTAGCCTTCTTCACCATGTTCGTTGATATCCAAACCTTGATATTCTGCTTCGGGTTTGACACGGAGATCCATTACCAAGCTCAGAACTTTGATGATGATAAAGGTACCAGCCGCTGCGATCGCATAAGTAATAACCGTCGCGATAATTTGCTTAACTAATAAATCGGGGCCACCACCAAATAGTAAACCATCAGCACCTGCGGCATTGACAGATTTGGTTGCAAAGATCCCAGTTAGCAAACCGCCGACAGTACCACCGACACCATGAACGGGGAAGGTATCGAGCGAGTCATCAAACTGTAGTTTGGCACGTAAACTGACTGCGAAAAAGCAGCAAGTTGCAGTAATTAAACCAATCAAAATTGCACCTAAAGGAGTCACAAAACCAGCCGCAGGTGTAATACCGACCAAGCCAGCCAAGAAACCACTCGCAATCCCTACCGCAGTAGGTTTCATCCGCAATACCCACTCTAAAACCATCCACATCAAGCCACCAGCACAGCTAGAAACAGCAGTAGTGACAAATGCAACCACCGCTAAACCATTAGCACCTAAAGCGCTACCACCGTTAAATCCAAACCAGCCGAAGAACAACAGTCCGATCCCTAGCAGCACATATGGCACATTATGCGGTGCTGCTGGTTGATTGGGGTAGGTTCTGCGAGGGCCGATCATCCAAGCGGCGACGACGGCTGATACACCAGAGCTAATATGCACTACCGTACCGCCAGCAAAATCGAGCGCACCGAGGGTCGCACCCAGATAACCTTTGCCCCAGACCATGTGAGCTAAGGGTGCATAAAGAACTGAAGACCAGATGACAATAAACCAGAAGTAAGCTTTGAAGCTCATCCGTTCGACAATTGCACCAGAAATCAGCGCTGGCGTGATGATGGCAAACATCATCTGATACACCATGAATAATTGGTGGGGAATCGTCGGTGCATATCCAACTGGGTCGGGTTTGTCAAAGGCAACATTGTTTAACCCAAACCAATTTAAGTTCCCAAACAGCGGATTGGTATTAATTTGCTTGATGGTACCATCTGCGGCTCGGATCACCTCGTCCGGTGAAAAGGCAATACTATAACCCCAGAGAATCCAAGTTACACCGACTACTGCCATCAAGACTAGGCTCATCATCATGGTATTGAGAACGTTCCTAGAACGCACCAAACCGCCATAGAAAAATGCCAATCCGGGAGTCATCAATAGTACCAATGCTGATGACACGAGCATCCACGCGGTATCGCCAGTATTAATTCCATCTAGATCCATTGCGGGAGTCTTCACTGGATCTGCTAGCGCATTTCCCATCATGGGGCCACTGAGTACCCACAAAGCCATTAAACATACAAGCAGAATTTTTTTGAACACTCGTTCTATCCTTTCACACCAGAGTATTTGAATCAGAGGAATTATGTATCGCTGTGGGACAATTTTGTGTTTGCACCAAAAATTTTGTATGGCAGAATACATTTACTTAAACTTCAGCTTTAGCATTATCGAGTACCACCAGATCGATCGGATAGAACGCAACAAAATTTTAAGATTGGCGGCTGAATTATGCGGTAAGTCACTACTACAAATAAAAGGCAGGGGTAATCAGTAACTACCCCTGCCTTTTAATAGGATCGATCGAATAAATATTCAGTAGACCTTTATTCTGTACCGAATTTTCGCTTGGTTCCTTCTGATTCGTAGGAAGATTGCGCGGCAGCAGTTGGTTGGATGACATACTCAGGATAAGCTGGTATCCCATGTTCGTGAACGTCGATGCCTTCTAATTCGCCCTCTTGGGAAACCCGGAGTGTGCCAGTCAGATTCACGGCAGCCATTAAAGCCATTCCGAGCGAAAAAGCCGAAAGAGTGACGATCGCACTACCGATAAATTGGGCAGTCAATACCTGCATCCCACCACCATAGAGTAGCCCTTGCACTGGAGCTGAATTGTCGGGGGCAAATGGCCCAGTTGCGCCGAATTCACCCGTTGCAAAAAATCCGAGCGCTAACGTGCCCCAAATGCCACAAAAGCCATGAACGGGAACTGCACCGATCGGATCGTCGATCCGCAGCCATTCTAGTAAATCGATGCCCCAAACCACGATCGCGCCGCCGATGGCACCGATGAGAATCGAACCTGTGGGATTTACCCAATAGCATGGACAGGTAATCGACACCAATCCAGCCAGGAAACCATTGACGGTATAGCTAAGATCCCATTTCTTGGTCTTGGGAAAGCCAACGAACATGGCGGACAGCCCACCCGAGCAAGCGGCAAGGGTAGTATTGGCGGCAACTCGCGCCGTACCCTGAAAATCCATCGCCGACAGCGTAGAGCCAGGGTTAAAACCATACCAGCCAAACCACAAAATCAGACCGCCGATTGCCGCGATCGTCAGATCGTGAGGCAGCATCGGGCCGCCGCCATCCCGCTTGAATACCCGACCGAGACGCGGCCCCAGCACGATCGCACCTGCCAGCGCGATAATCCCGCCGACGGTATGAATGACTGCCGATCCAGCAAAGTCCCGAAAACCAGTACCCACAAAAGGTAGAAAGTTATTTTCACTACCCATCGATACCAGAAATCCATCTGGCCCCCAGACCCAATGTCCGATAATTGGATAAATAAAGCCAGAAACGCCAGTACTGTACAGCAGATCGCCGACAAATCCCGTCCGACCGAGCATTGCTCCCGAAGTAATCGTCGAGCAGGTATCGGCAAAGGCAAATTGAAATAGCCAGTACGCTAAGAAGGCAACGCCTGTAGACCCATAAGTTGCTGGCGCACCTTGCAAGAAAAACCAATTGCCGCCGATAAACCCGTTGCCAGTACTAAACATAAAGGCAAAACCGATCGCATAGAACAGAATGCCGCACAAACAGGTATCGACGATACACTCCATCAACACGTTGACAGTTTCGCGAGAACGAGAGAATCCTGCCTCCAGCATCGTAAATCCCGCCTGCATTCCAAATACCAAGAATGCGGCGAGCAATGTCCACAAGGTATTGATCGGATTGACAATATCATTGGCTTTGATAACTGGGTCTGCGGCTAGCACGGGCGATCCGACAATGTGTGCGACGATCGGTATTGCTACCAAAGCAAGCACCACAATCGCCACGAATTTAGAGAACAGTAGCAGGTAGCCATACCTGCGCCATTCCGGATCTTGTAATCTTTGACCCAATCGTCTCCAATTATCGAGTCTGCGACCGCTGCGGGTGTGAGTTGGTAATGGCTCTAACCCCGAATTGACATTTTGCTGGGAATTTGTTGCCACAGATCGGACTTTTGTCAATAAACCCGCACAATTGGCGATCGAGCGCTTGAGTATTTTACTACTCACTAAACCAAAGTTGGATGCAGAACCGCATCGACGAGAAGATCGACCGCTAAATCTACCTTTGCTGACTTTCATTAAATTATGCCTCCAAAAGCGGAAAACAGATACTAGTAAAGATATTTAGATGCAGGACGGGGAAAATAAACTGGTAAAATGCACCTGTTGGCAAGTAAATATATGTTGAAGTTCTCCATTGCCGATCGATATTTGGAATCGACATGAGACCCTTAGCCTAAAATCTGGCTAAAAGTAAAACTGCGATTTATAGTCGCGCAGGTAAACCTGAAAACCATTGCTAAAAGCTAGCTGAAGCTATATAAACTCAAGATTACGCAAGCTAGATTGGAAAAAATGTATCCTTGCTTACATTTCAATCGAGAAGTCCCAGATCGCGTTACTCTTTGCTTAAGTAAGTGCGATAGCCGATTTCTGATAACCTAGCTTGTTTATCCAGCACCATTTCTTTGAGGCTTTGTCGATAGGAGATGACTTGAGCTAACAGCTTTGGGTCTTGTGTTGCCAGGATTTGGACGGCGAGTAGTCCAGCATTTGTAGCATTACCGATCGCTACTGTCGCAACGGGGATACCTGCGGGCATTTGGACGATCGAGTACAGTGAATCTACGCCTTGTAATGTCTTAGTTTGTACGGGTACGCCGATTACTGGTAAGGGGGTCAAAGACGCCACCATCCCAGGTAAATGCGCCGCTCCACCCGCCCCCGCGATAATCACTTTTAAGCCGCGCTGGTGGGCAGTTTGGGCGTATTCGACCATCCGTTCGGGGGTGCGATGTGCTGAGACGATCGCGACTTCATGAGCGATCTCAAATTGCTCGCAAATTTCGATCGCGGCTGTCATCGTGGGTAAGTCGGAGTCGCTACCCATGATGATGCCGATGAGGGGAGATGTCATAGTTTGAAATTGCGGGGTAATTACTCAAAGCTATGAGCATCATATGGTATTAGCGTAGGGAATAGGGAATAGGGAATAGGGGAAATATTTAAAGACAAAAAGACTAGGCTGCGGATGAGCCTAGTCTTTTTGTTAGATTGAATTTCTAGATTTAGTCCTGAGATCTTTAGAGATTACCGCTTACTTCAGGATATGGGGAACTACCACGGCTAGATTTACGCCCAGAGTGGATCTCTTTGCTGTAGTCAGATCCGCCGCCAATCGACGATCCGGGATATGCTTCCATCCCGTGTTCGCTGATATCCAGTCCTTGGTATTCCTCTTCTGGCGTAACTCTGATGCCCATGGTCGCTTTTAGCACTGCCCAGAACAGTAAACACAGCACGACAGTTATGCCACCGACAGATAACGTCCCAAGTAGTTGATGACCTAATTGCTCGAAACCACCACCAAAAAAGGTGCCAAGTTTCGGCGCAGGGGTCACACCAAATGTATCGCCCTGACTGAACAAGCCTACTGCTATAGTCCCCCAGATCCCATTAATTAAATGCACGGAAGTTGCGCCGACAGGATCGTCAATCTTGATTTTATCGAAGAAGCTCACTGCGAAGACCACCAAGATGCCGCCGATGGTACCGATAATTGCGGCTGAGGGTACGCTAATCCAAGCGCAGGAAGCAGTTACTGCCACGAGTCCAGCCAAAATTCCGTTAATAATCATCGAGAGATCGGGTTTGCCGAGTACTACCCAAGCAACGATCGTCGCGGCAATCCCACCGAAAGCCCCCGCAGTATTTGTCGTCACGGCAATGTGTCCGATCGCACTTGAAACACCCATTGTCGAACCAGGGTTGAAACCAAACCAGCCAAACCAGAGAATCAAGCATCCCAAGGTGGCAATACTCATATTGTGACCGGGGATTGCATTGGCGCTACCATCACTATTGTATTTACCAATTCTTGCCCCTAGCATCCACGCACCAATCAAAGCCGACCAGCCACCAACGGCGTGAACGACAGTGGAGCCAGCAAAATCATAAAATCCCATATCGGCCAACCAACCGCCGCCCCAGATCCAGTGTCCGGTAATCGGATAAACGATCGCGACTAGTAACAAGCTAAAAACCAGGAACGAGGCAAATTTAATCCGTTCGGCGACTGCCCCAGAGACGATCGTCGCTGCCGTACCTGCAAAAGCTAGCTGAAAAAAGAACTTAGTACTCAAAGGTACTCCCGTCCAATTGAGCGCGGTAAATGCGCCTTTGTAAGCATCGCCCATTGCCGGACTATTGTCTGCGCCTGTCAGGAAGAATCCTTCGGTACCGATGAAGTCGTTACCTGTGCTAAACATCAAGCCAAATCCCATCACCCAAAAAGCGACGCTGGAGAGGGCGAACACGATCAGGTTTTTTGCCAAGACGTTGACTGCGTTTTTCTCACGGCAAAATCCAGTTTCCAACATGCAGAAACCCGCATTCATAAAAATGACTAGCATGGCGGCGATCGTCACCCAAGCCGTGTCGAGATTGACTTTGAGTTCTTCCGCCATTTTAATCGCGTCTGGTGGAGCTTTCTGGGCTACTGCGGCGAAGTTCCAAAAAACGATAATTGCTGCGGCAATCGGCAAGCAATTGCGCCAAGTGCCTGATAGTTGTCTATACCAATTAATCGCCAGGAGCCTTCTAAGCAATCGATCGAAGCTTTTTTCTGTAAATCTATGTTGTTTTGCGCTGAGTTTTGAAACCATAACTAATTATCTATTTCAATTGACAAATTGAAGAAACTGTGTATTCTAAAACAGACGCCGATCGTGAGCGCGGTTAGCTTGGGTCGAGATTAACTACCGTTGGATCTCCCGATCGAATCGAGAAAATTGTCGATTTGGCTCCAGCAACTTTTGTGGATCTAATTAAACATTGGGCGAGATCGATAAAATAGTCAGATAGGATACAAATTGATATATTGACGATCGACCGATCCCGAGATCTCATTACCGAGTCAGCACCATGAACGATTACAAAATTACCAACGCCCGGATACCTGGAGCCGCCGGATTGCAGGAGATCGCCATTCGAGATCGGCAGATCGTGGCAATCGATCGATTTGTGGATCTCGATCTGTCGATCGTGGACGCTGCGGGCGACTGGATTTCGCTGGGTGGGGTCGATCTGCAAATTAATGGCGCACTGGGATTGGCATTTCCCGACGTGCAAATGGCAGATTTGCCTCGGCTGGGACAAATCTGTGACTTTTTGTGGCAGCAAGGCGTAGACGGATTTTTACCAACGATCGTCACGACTTCGATCGAGAATATCCATCGATCGCTGACTGTATTTACCAAATTCATCGCTCATCAGCGTCCCGATACCGCGCAAATACTTGGCGTTCACCTCGAAGGGCCATTTCTCAATCCCCAAAAACGGGGCGCGCATCCCGAAGCTTACTTGCTGCCATTGGATATTAAATTTATTACAGAAATTCTAAGTGAATATACTGAGATAGTCAAAGCAATTACCCTGGCGCCAGAATTAGACTGCACAGGCTCGGTTATCCCCTATCTGAGGTCTTTGGGCATTATTGTCAGTTTGGGACACTCTCAGGCGAATTTCGAGCAGGCTCAGAGCGCATTCGCTAGCGGCGCATCGATGGTGACTCATGCTTTTAATGCGATGCCGGGATTGCACCATCGGGAACCGGGCTTGTTAGGTGCAGCCTTGACTCATCCGCAAGTTCAATGCGGATTTATCGCCGACGGACAGCACGTTCATCCAGCGATGTTAAAGGTACTCGTGCGAGCGGGTAGGTATAGCGAAGGACTGTTTTTAGTCAGCGATGCTTTATCCCCGTTAGGTTTACCCGACGGGAAATATCCTTGGGACGATCGCCAAATTGAAGTAATTAATGGTACGGCAAGATTGGCAGATGGGACGCTCTCAGGGACGACTCGATCGCTATTAGTCGGCGTCCAAAACTTAGTTAAATGGGGAATTTGTGATGTTAGTAATGCGATCGATCTAGCAACTAATGCGCCACGTCGGGCACTCGGGGATACCAGTGGTTATGTCGGACGTAGGGCAAACTTGCTGCGCTGGCAGATCGATCGAGATAATGAATTGACATGGAATCGACTCGATAATTAGCATTGGGCTACTTCCGCTCTACTGCTGAGGTTCATAAATAGATGTCTTTTTAAAAACATGAAAGCTTATATTCTGAAGAATAAAGATGATGAATTTGCTAGTGCAAATTGCGCGATCGCTTATGATGGCTTTCATAAAATGGGATGGAAAACTTGCTTTTTCAAGCGATCGGACGATCCGCGATTACCAGACTTGGAGCGATCGGATGTAGTCGTCGGTATTGATTGAAGTCAATGATGGTTATGCAATCGGGGGTTATGGTTTATTTCCGCCAGATTATGCCAGACTATTGGCATCGAGATGAGCGCAGATGACTGGATCTAGGGATGATTCGATTTATGAGTGAGATTGGTCGATTGCCGATCTTGGCTTATTTGGGGCAAAATGAATCGATTGAAGCCGATCTTGGGTATCCTCAAACTATCCGTTAGCAAAGTTCCACAGCCACATAACTTGTAGCTGCATGTCCTGTCGATATCTGAAGATCGGATCGACTAAACACCCCACTGAGTTCGATTCTCGTTCCGTAAGCGCAAAGCGCAGGCGTTGCCAACGCGAAGCGTCTGCCTGCGCAGAGAGGCTATGCCAACGAATCTCGCCGATCGATCGCTCTACAAATCGCCGACATTCTAAATTTTTAGATGTCTATTTTGACTATCGGTTTTGGAATTTGAAGATTAATAAATACGCTAGCTTTCTGCAATAAAAATAGTATATTTACTCAAAAACGTAGTAAAATTTATTTACCCTAAATGGGTAAATAATAGGTGCAGTTTGGGTAATGCGATCGCTATGAACAATCATTCAATTCTAGTCATTGATGACGAACGAGCTAATTTTGAAGTTATTGAAACACTGCTAGCAAGTGACAAATACGAACTACATTATGCTAGTAGTGGCGAAGAAGCACTTGCTAATGTAGATACAATTTGTCCTGATGTCATCCTGCTGGATTTGATGATGTCGGGAATGGATGGATTGGCAGTATGTCAGCGATTGAGATTGATGCGAAAATGGCGATCGATTCCGATTATCGTGATTACAGCGGCGACAGGGAAATCTGTGTTGGCGCTATGTTTGGATGCTGGGGCGGATGATTTTATCAATAAACCAGTAGATGGTCTCGAACTCCGATCGCGAGTCAGATCGATGATGCGAACTAAAAAACAGTTCGATCGGATCGAATCATTATCCAGGCTTCAGCAAAACAATATTACTTCATTAGAAAATAATTTAGGTGAATTGGTTGGTGATTTGGCGATCGGGTTTGTAACTGAGTTGAGTACACCGCTAACGAGTATTCAAGAACAACTAGGCGAACTCAGCGACAATCTCGAAAGTTTTAATAAAAATCAGGTTCGTTATTTAGTAGATTTAGCTAATAAATCAGCAAGTAATATCCAAAAAACAACTTATAAATTCTGGACGTATCTAGATTTTGTCGTCGAGAAAAAAAGCCCTAGTAGCACTGAAATTTGTGATTTCAAAGCGATCGTCGAGCAGATCTCGATCGTCCAAGCTCAATGGTTGAGTCGCGAAAATGACTTGCTCGTCGATCTCAGTCCTGCCAATGTAGCAGCAACTGACAAGCACTGTGAATTAATCGTTAAAGAACTATTGGATAATGCTTTTAAGTTTTCTGAGCCTGGAGTGCCGATCGAAATTTACGGTCGCGCGATCGATCGGTCATTTCACCTGTGGATTAGAGATGGTCGCTCTGATTATCCAATCGATCGACCGATCGATCGCGCTAATGCTGACGATCGAGAATTAGGCTTGGGTCTTAAAGTTGTCAAAAAGATCGTGGATATCTATGATGGGGGTTTTTCGGTAGATACTAATGATGACAATGAGACTACTGTTTATATAACTCTGCCTCTAAGTACAGCGAAAGTGAATTAATTTGGGGCGTTGCTGAATTGGGGTATGAAGCATAGATATTGCCCTCACCCCCATCCCCTCTCCCAAGCTTGGGAGAGGGGAGCCAGAGCCGGAGGCAATGGCGGGGTGAGGGCAAGGGATTTCGATCGCAAAAGAAGTCTTTGTAGAGCGGATTTGGTATTACCCATTACCTTATAAAACAAAGAGGAGACGATCGCCTCTCGATCGCCTCCTCTTTGCTTTACGCTTGGAACTAAGGACTACATCATCCCCATGCCGCCCATGCCGCCCATGCCGCCCATGCCGCCCATACCGCCCATACCGCCCATACCGCCCATATCAGGTGCAGCGGATTTGGGTTCGGGTTTCTCGACGACTAGCGCCTCAGTGGTGAGGACTAAGCCTGCGATCGAAACGGCATTTTGGAGTGAAGAACGGACTACTTTCGCAGGATCGACAATCCCGGCGACGAGTAGATCTTCAAACACATTCGTCGCGGCGTTGTAGCCGATATTGCTAGCAGCAGCGCGAACTTGTTCGACGACGACAGAGCCTTCGACGCCAGCATTATTGGCGATCTGCCGCAGTGGTGCTTCGAGTGCTTTAGCAATGATATCGGCACCGATACGTTCTTCGCGATCGGTAAAACCCGCTTTAAAGTCAGCGATTTTATCGGCTAAATGAATCAATGTAGTACCGCCACCAGCAACGATCCCTTCTTCAACGGCGGCTTTGGTGGCATTGAGCGCATCTTCGATCCGCAGTTTGCGATCTTTGAGTTCGGTTTC
>NZ_JANMZA010000414.1:0-2389 GCF_031382685.1 Chamaesiphon sp. OTE_8_metabat_110
TAAAGGGTAAAGGGTAAAGGTAATTAATAGACCTCCTGCGAAGGTAACAATACAATCTTTTTTAGTATTGTTTTCGCCTAAAGCCTAAAGCCTAATGTAGTGAATAACTTTTGCTTACTGCGTCACTGCTAGACTGGCGGCTAATAATTGCTCGATCGAGTCTAGCATTTGTACCTGTCCCCAATCTCGATCGAGACTAGCGGCGATCGCCAGTCCGCCAGCACCGACTCCTTCTTTGACAAATCCCTGCTGGTAAACCTGGAGTTGGGGATAGTGGGAGTTGGCAAAACTGAGTTTAGTGGAGAGCAGTGGGATCTGGGGAATCAATCGCGCTAATGCGACAGTATCGCCAGAGCGATCGTTCGCCACCCAATCAGTCGTCCCGACGACGATCCCGCTGGTGTTAATCTCCAAATCGAGGTCGATCCCGATCGCTTGAATTAGAGCGGCTACAGCCAACATTTGCGTGCCTCCAGCGAGTAAAACGCCACAACTGCGACTCGCCGCGATCGCCATACCAGCAACGGCAATTTGCATCGGATCGCCGATGGCTGCGACTAGTTCCCAAGGCGAAAGCGGCAACTTTAAACCCGCCAATCCGCGAGCGACAATTTCTGCTTTTTGCTGATGATTGCAAACGGGGTGGGAGCTATTAACTTTACCGATCGCATCGATACCCAAACCTTCCAGGAGACTTAATGCCGTCGTCGTGCCCCCGACGACGCACTCACCTATAATCAGATAGCTAGCGGCACCCGCGATCGCCGCTAATTTTTCACCCCAGAGCAGCCCTTGTTGATAGAGCTTGCGGACAGTCGCTAGTGGTAATGCTGTGCCTGTAGTCAGACAAGCTGCTGGCAACCCGCCCAGATCGATATGGGCAACACTCGGCGGTGTGGGTAAACCAGCATCGAAGAGATAGACAGGAATATCTAAGGCGGCAGCGATCGCTCTAGAGATATACACTGGCGATGCCCCAGCAATCAAGGGCGGCAAAGGATATTTAGGCTGAGTGCGCACGCCATTAACCAAAAATTCAGCATCGGCGATCGCGGTATACTGGCGATCTTCAGGTGTCTTCCCCGCTGCCGAAATCCCCGGAATCAAACATGTCGCTGTAAATCCCAATACGCAGGCAAATACTGGCAATTGCCCCCGATACCGTTCCAGCCATTGTTGCGCTTGTAATGGTTGGGTATGGAGCTGAATCATTAGTTATTGAAGATCGATCGGGGCGAATGAGGATGCAGTAGTAGATATTATAATGGCATTAGAACATATCCGCTGGATCTGCTGCCCGCAGTTTGCGAACCGCGATCGCGCCTGAAATAGTACACATAATCATCGTCAGAATCAGGACGGTTGTAGCACGAGCGACAGTCATTAATAACGGTAAACTAGTGGCATTGCGCGTCACTGTATAAAGTCCGACAGCGGCTAACATTCCGGGGAAAAAGCCGACGATCGACAGAATAATTGCTTCTTGAAAAACGACAGTGAGTAGATAAAAATCCGTATAACCCATCGCTTTGAGAGTGGCATATTCAGATAAATGATCGGCAACATCGGTATACAAAATCTGATAAACAATTACAATTCCGACGATGAATCCCATCACGGTACCAAGTGTAAAAATAAACCCGATTGAAGTACCACTTTGCCAATAACTTTTCTCAAAGTCAATAAATTGTTCTTTGGACATTACCTTGACATCGTTGGGCAGGTAGGCATCGATCGCGGCAACTGCGGCAGGTACATCTGCACCCGGTTTGAGTTTGATTACACCTACATCAATCAACCCACGTTCGCGACTTTTGAACATCCGGGCGAAGTTGGTATCGCTAGTCATTAAGTTACCATCGGCACCAAAAGATGCACCGAGTGTAAATAAACCACCCACATCAACTCTCCGGCCATCTATTTCGGTTTGGACTTTTTCGCCAGCATTAAATATTTTCGGAATGGGGCCAAATTGTTCGCGAGATTTTTCGTCGAATAAATAGGTATCTGGCAATTGCATTTTCGCCAGATTTTCACTCACGCCGGGTAGTTGAAAAAGTTGTTTATCGGCTGGATTGAAGCCAATAATCATGATCTGGCGAGTATTTTTTTCGACCGGGTTTTTCCAGATGCCAAAGCCCAGATAAATGGGGGTAACTGATTCGACATCTTTAAAAGCGAGGGATTGATAAAGTCGTCTGCGAGGAAAGGATTTCATGGCAATCAACGCCGTCGATTGAGGACTGACGAGAAAAACATCGCCATTGACGTTGGCATGAAATTTAACGGCACTATCGAACAGCGCATCGCGAAATCCTAGCTGCATAAACATCAGAATATCCGCGAAACTAATGCCCGCGATCGCGACTAGCAATCGAATTTTTTCGTG
>NZ_JANMZA010000428.1:0-3095 GCF_031382685.1 Chamaesiphon sp. OTE_8_metabat_110
ACCGTCACCGATAATAAAAATGGTTTCTCCAGCGAGTCAGCTTGCTCTCGAAATACAGCCGCTAACCAATCGGGGGAAGCTGTCGCCAATTTTTCCACCCAATTCAACTGTTGCCACGCCTTATCAGCAGGTGCTGACTCCTCCCGCTCCAACGACCAGCCGACTTGCAACTGTCCTTCCGAACCTAAAAATAAGCCAAAACCATCGCTCCCAGCCAGCACCGAATAAAAGATATTTTCAGCTTCAAAAGGCTGGCTGCTAGCGAGCTTAAACCACAGAATATCATAGCTTTGCGGTTCGCGATCGAGGTCTAGATTTGCCCGCTGGCGGACGATCGAATTGCGCCCATCCGCCCCAATTACCAGATCTGCCCAGATCGATCGATTATCGCCTAAAGTTACACCCACGACCCGATCTTCAGCCCATACTAAATCCCGTACCGCCGTACCATCAATAAATTCAAAACTCGGATACTGACTAGCTCGCGCCAATACCGCAGCTAAAAAAGCTGGCTGTGAGATCAGCGTACACGGTTTACCACCCGGTTCCATCGGTTCATCGACGCGAAATAGACGGCGGCTTTCGATAATAAACTCCCACGCATCGAGAGCGCGATGGGGAATGTCCGCAATAACGTCACTTAGTCCCATTTGCTCGATCGCCTCTAAGCCGCTAGGCATCAACGCTTCACCCCGAAAAGTCCGCTGAAAGCTGCGCGAAGCTTCCACTAATTTGACATGAATACCGCGTTGAGCGAGCAACATTGCCAGCGTCAAACCCGCAGGTCCCGCACCGATAATGACAACTTGGCTTATCTGTTGTGGCAAGAAACGTGACTCACTTAAATTAATTGAGAATTGAGAATTGAGAATTGAGAATTGCGGCTCTCGCCCGCCTCTGTTTCCCGACGATTTGCGGATGCGCGATACGTAGGGTTCCCCGAGGGTGAAGCTGCCCCAAATCACGCGGAGAGTGGAGGAGCACGTGTTTGGGTCAAGACAGCGGCTCGCAGTCGGGAGGTTTCCTCCCGGATTATGCGAGACAAGACAGCGCACCAAGCAGAGAGACAAGACAGAGAATTGAGAATTGGGTTGTCAGGGTGGGGTTTAAATTCTACCGCGATCGGGTGTTTTCGTGGTAGTAATATGTAAGAATCGATCGCTGTAAATCTTTCCCAGCAAAACTTGAAAATTCGATGGCTCAACTAGAATCGCCTCCACCATTACGGACACCATTGTACGATCGAGCGATCGCGATCGACGCGAGAATGACTGCCTTTTCGGGGTGGGAGATGCCCGTGCAGTTTAGTGGGATTACCGCCGAGCATGAAGCCATTCGCGATCGTGCGGGGATGTTTGATATTTCCCATATGGGCAAGTTTACGCTGCGCGGCGATCGGGCAATCGAGCAGCTTCAGGGTTTGGTGCCTTCGGACTTGAGTCGGCTCCAGCCGGGACAAGCGCAGTATACCGTGTTATTAAATCCCCAAGCGGGAATTATCGATGACATCATCGTCTATCAGGAGGGCGATGGCAACGTCGTTTTGATTGTGAATGCGGGCACCAAAGATAAGGACAAAGACTGGTTGCTGGCGCATCTAGACCTCACACAGGTCGAATTTACAGATCTTACTGCCGATCGCGTGTTAATTGCCGTCCAAGGGCCAGAAACAGTCGGTCATCTTCAGGCATTAGTAGATATCGATCTGACTAAGCTGACGAATTTCGGTCATTCTAGCGCTTTAATTTTTAAAAACCCCGCTTTTATCGCCCGGACTGGCTACACTGGCGAGGATGGCTTTGAAATCATGGTAACACCCGAAATCGGTGTCAAATTGTGGGATGCCCTTTTAGCATCGGGCGTCACGCCTTGCGGTTTAGGCGCGCGCGACACGCTCCGATTGGAGGCGGCGATGTGTTTGTACGGTCAGGACATTAGCGACACTACCACGCCGCTAGAAGCTGGCTTAGGTTGGGTCGTGCATCTTGATACCAAGGGTAATTTTATCGGGCGCGATGTTTTGGAGCGGCAAAAGACAGCCGGAGTCAGCCGCAAATTAGTCGGACTGAATATGCAGGGGCGATACATCGCTCGTCATGACTATCCAGTCGCGATCGAAGGTCAAACTGTAGGGATTGTCACTAGTGGTACCATGTCTCCAACACTCGGACAAGCGATCGCTCTTGCCTATATACCAGCGGAATTTGCCAAGTTAGGGCAAATAGTCGAAGTCGAAATTCGGGGCAAGTTACATCCAGCGACTGTCGTTAAAAAACCATTTTACCGCTCTACCAATCGCGTCTAAGTGGGTAGGTAATGGGTAAAACCTAAATGGTGGGCAGTGATAAGTCAATAGGTAATGGCTGAAACCTAGATGGTGGGCAGTGCCTACATGATTAGATTTGCTTTAGGTTTTAGGCTTTAGGTTTTAGTCGTGTCGTCCCAGTAGGGTGGGCACTGCCCACCATCTACATTTGACTACCAATTATCAATTATCAATTAATTTTCCAATTTGCCCAATCTTGGGGTTTGAGGAAAACATCATAGAGCTGGGCTTCGGGAGAACCAGGTTCTGGTTGATAGCCGTATTCCCAGCGCACTAGGGGCGGCAAAGACATCAGAATCGACTCGGTGCGTCCATTAGTTTGAAGACCGAAAATGGTGCCACGATCGTAGACTAGATTAAATTCTACATAGCGTCCGCGCCGATATAACTGGAAATTGCGCTGATGTTCGCCATACTCAGTATTGCGACGACGTTCGACGATCGGGATGTATGCTGGTAAGAAGCTGTAGGCACAGTCTTGAGAGATGGCAAATAATTCCGCCCAGGTACGCGGTGCGGGCACCCCTAGCGCGTCGCTATGCTGTGCTGCTGGCCCTTGGGGGTCGGGGCCGCGATATAATGCCCCTTGCCCATCCTGATAGTCAAAAAAGATCCCGCCTACACCGCGAGTTTCCTGCCGATGCTTGAGATAAAAGTACTCATCGCACCATAATTTGAAAGTGGGATACAAATCGGGACTATGTTTATCGCAAGCTGATTTGAGCGTATTATGCAGATGGCTGGCATCTTCAGCAAATGGATAGTAGGG
>NZ_JANMZA010000447.1:0-3938 GCF_031382685.1 Chamaesiphon sp. OTE_8_metabat_110
CCCGCTAGCCGATCGGTAATCCTATATTAAATAACTGTCAAATTAGTTAACAATGACAGATATAAATCAAGAACCCCTATTGTTACTTGCAGCCAAAGGTGCGACACTCGATCGTCCGCCAGTGTGGATGATGCGCCAAGCGGGACGTTATATGAAAGTTTATCGTGACTTACGGGACAAATATCCTTCCTTCCGCGATCGATCCGAAAAAGCCGAACTCGCGATCGAAATCTCCCTCCAACCTTGGCGCGCGTTCGAGCCGGATGGCGTCATCATGTTTTCCGACATCCTCACGCCCCTACCAGGCTTGGGAATCCCCTTCGACATCATCGAGAGCAAAGGGCCGATTATCGAGCCAGCAATCCGCTCTCAGGCGCAAATCGACGCCCTCCACCCCCTCAATCCAGAAGAGTCGCTGCCCTTTATTAAAGAGATTTTGGGCACCTTACGCCGTGAAGTCGGTAATAAATCTACCGTCCTCGGCTTCGTCGGCGCACCCTGGACACTAGCAGCATACGCGATCGAAGGTAAAAGCTCCAAAGACTACGCCAACATCAAAGGGATGGCCTTCCGCGAACCCCAGATGCTCCATAGTCTACTCGCAAAAATCGCCGATGCGATCGCCGTCTACGTCCGCTATCAGATCGATTGCGGCGCTCAAGTCGTCCAAATGTTCGACTCCTGGGCGGGACAACTCAGCCCCCAAGACTACGAAACCTTCGCCCTCCCCTATCAGCAACGGGTAGTCCGCCAAGTCAAGGAGACTCACCCCGACACCCCCCTGATCCTCTACATCAGCGGTAGCTCCGGCGTATTAGAACTGATGGGCAAATCTGGTGTCGATATCATCAGCCTCGATTGGACGGTAGACATGGCAGTCGGACGCCAACGGATTGGGGCGCATTTAGGTGTGCAGGGCAATATGGATCCCTGTGCATTATATGGTTCTAAGGATTTCATTCGCGATCGAATCGTCGATACGGTTCGCAAGGCGGGTAAAACCGGACATATCATGAATCTTGGGCATGGTGTCTTACCCACGGTACCCGAAGAAAACGTCGCCCACTTCTTTGAAACTGCCAAGAATGTCGATAAATTACTCTAACCTTTTAGGGTAGGATCGAGATTGAATATCCTCTCTAACTTTCATCAGTTAGGGAGGATTTTTATTTAGAGGAGTTAAACTAATGCGCTATGCAACGATCGTGGAAAAAACACCGAGTAACTATTCTGCTTATGTGCCAGATTTACCTGGTTGTATTGCTATAGGTACGAGCATAGAAGAAGTACTCAGTCAAATTCAATCTGCAATTTCATTTCATTTAGAGGGTTTGCAGTTAGAGGGTTTACCTATTCCTGAGCCGACTACTGTTTGCGAGTATGTTGAAGCTGCTTGAATTGTCGCTCAACTTACGGAAACTGGAATGACTCAATTGAAGATATCTTCAATTGACTTCCAAAATTTCATGAACGATCGATCCAATTCTCATTCTATCTGGCATAGCCCCCGCTATATCTTCTTCCTCTTTCCACTTGCCCTGCTGACTAGCTGCGATCGAGCCGTTACTCAAACAACTAGTCCCACATTTCAAGAGTCTATTGTAGCTCCTGGTATCACCATCCGGACTAATGTGGCACAGAAAACTTACGTTATCGAAGCAGATCTGAGCAAAACAACACTTCGCAGTATTAGTGGTGCGCCGACTCCAGCCGGAAAAGTCGGACAAATGAAATTTGAGGAATTTTGGGCGCAAAATAACAATAACGGTGCGCTGAAAGTATTGATTAACGGCACCTTTTTTCAGACATATAACAAACCTACTGGCATCGCCTTCGGCTTAAAACAAGACAAGCAACTCATCACCTACGGCTATGGATTGAATGAATTTCCCAACCAAACCGTGACCGTCGCTTGGTCTGATGGTAAGATTTCGATCGAGCCTTACCGTCGCAGCACCTTTGATAGCACGATACCCAACGTCGTCGGCGCACTAGCTCCCACTGCTGGCAAAAATGCTAGTAGGGCACTCCCTCGCACCTTTATCGGCGTCAAAAACCAGCTCTCAGACAAAACCTACAGCACGGTGTTATTATTCATCAGTCCTGCTGCGAGCCAAAGCGAAGCCGAGCAAACTTTACAGAAATTTGGTGCCGAGCGCGTCGCCATGCTCGATGGCGGACAGAGTACGGGTTTAATCATCGGTGGTAAATCAATGCTGCAACCGAAAACTCGAATTCCCCAAACGATCGGGATTTTTATAAAATAGCGATCGCAGGCAGTAGTAGTTTATGCTGAAGCGTGGGAAACCCGCCACGATCCGATCGATAAATTTATGCGAAAACTCCTGTTTCTCCTGCCTGGAACTACCCAAAAATTTCACTGTGGGGGCTTGTTTGCCGAACTCAAAACGATCGAATTAGTCAAACAAATCTGCCCCGTTGAAATCGTCACCTATCGTCAACGAGAGCCAGAGCTGGCATATTTAGACGACATTTTAGCCAGCAAACCTCAAGATACGATCTTCGTCGTGAGTTGGGGCTTTGATGTCCCCAAACTAGTCGCTCGCTTGCGGGGCTATCCGACGATTTATCACGCTCACAGTGCTGAATATGGCTTTAGACTACCGCCCCAGATTCCGATTGTTTGCGTCAGTCGGAATACGCTCGGATACTGGGGACAGAGATCGCCGCACGCGCTGTTATACTATTTGCCCAACCAAATTTCCGATGAGTTTGTCAATCGCCAAGCAGACAGATCGATTGATGTTTTAGTTCACTCGCGCAAGTCTTCTAAATATTTATTAAAACAATTAATTCCGGCACTTCAACCTCATTGTAAAGTTAAAATTATCGAAGGATTTGTCGATAGTTTAGCCGAATTATTCAACCAGTCGCGCGTGTATTTATACGACTCCGCCGAGTATTGGGCAACTCAAGGCGTGACTGAAGGATTTGGATTGCAGCCGCTAGAAGCGATCGCGTGTGGTTGTCAGGTATTTTCGAGTGTCAATCATGGGTTGTCAGATTATTTAGATCCGGGATTTAATTGCCACAAAATTGCGGGTTTTAGTACTGCTTATGATGTAGAAAGAATTTTAGCAGTAGTTAAATCGGCTGCGCCAGTTAATAATTTAGAATCCCTCTTAGCTGAATATCGCACGGCAAATATCATGTCACGGCTCCAGGTAATTTTGAGTGAGATCGACAGGTTCTTCGATCGCGTCAATCTGGACAATTCCGATCTTACCGATATTAGCGATCGACAGATTTTGCAGTTAAGACTATCAAAAGCGATTAAAAGTATTCAGAAAAAACTCAAACGTTAAAAATAGCACCAAAAACTTATTCCCGCGTGTAGCTTTTGACAAACTCGATCGGGATTGCCCAGCTATAATCATTAATCTGTTGCTGGAGCGCCTCGCTGGCAATCGTGCCATTTTCGAGCATTTCGGGCGTATTCCAGAGGGGATGGGCATGGACGCCATTAATCCCGATCAGTTTGCCAGCTCGATCGATTAATGGCCCCCCGCTCATCCCTTTGCGAATGCCACCATCAAAACCGATGCCATAGCCCCCAGCAATGGCGATCGGTAAAATTTGGACGATCTGAGCGTTAATAATATGTAGCCCCAAATTGACCTTTGTCGCCCCACTCTGGCGATCTTCTACCGGATCGCCATTCTCACTCGGGAATCCTGCCGACCAGATGCGATCGCCGATTCTGGGACTAGCTGTGGCTAATTTGGCAGTGGTATAAGTGCGATCGTGACTTTGAAAACGGAGGATACTCAGATCGCGATTTTGACCTGATGGCGGCGTAACTAGAGCGGCGGCATACACTTGTCCGTCATGGGTTTGCAGTTGAAAGGGGGCATTAGTAGCTTGGATGACATGAGCATTGGTAATGGCGGTATACACCTGCTGCTGTCGCGCCAGCA
>NZ_JANMZA010000469.1:0-4079 GCF_031382685.1 Chamaesiphon sp. OTE_8_metabat_110
TTACCGAACCCGCAGACCTCGATGCGGATTTGGCGCAAGCCGCTCGATTGGTCGATGGGGAGATTAGCGATTACAGTATTGAAAAACGCTATATTCACAAGCAAGGACATCATGTGTGGGTCTATCTGACTGCCTCCCTGATGAGAGAGATCGAGCCTGATGGCACGATGGGCGCGCCCAAGCATTATCTGGGGGCGATTACCGATATTACCGCCCGCAAACAGTTAGAAATCCTCGATCGCACCCAAAAGGCCGAACTCTTACTGCTGAACGATTCGCTGATCTCGGCACAACAGCAGTTGAAAGAGCGCAACCAAGAACTCGATGCTTTTGTCTATATGGTGTCCCACGATCTCAAAGCTCCCTTGCGATCGATCGCCAATCTTTCCGAATGGATCGAAGAAGATCTCGCCGACCGGATTCAAGCAGACGACAGCCAACAGTTTGAACTATTGCGCCAACGCGTCAAACGGATGGATGCACTCATCGATGGACTATTGCGCTATTCACGAGTAGGCGCGCAGGAGTTGGAGTGTCAAAGCGTGGATATTCACCAGCTCGTCACGGAAACGATCGATTCGCTAGCACCACCTGCGGAGTTTCGGATTGAGATCGTGGCTGCCCTGCCAACTCTCAATACCAAGCGGATTTTACTCGCTCAAATCTTTGCCAATCTCATCAGTAACGCCATCAAACACCACGATCGTGCCGATGGTAGAGTCGAAATTGAAGTAGTAGATTTGGGAGATCGGTATCGATTTGCGATCGCCGATGATGGCCCAGGCATTCCACCTGGAACCGCTCGCCAACGGATTTTTGAGATGTTTCAGACCCTTAAGCCCAGCGTCTCTACCGAAAATACTGGTATCGGTCTAGCCTTAGTCAAGAAAATTGTCGAAGGTGAAGGCGGTCAAATCTGGCTAGATCTCGATCGATCTGCTGGTGCTTGCTTCTGTTTTACCTGGCTCAAATAACCTACCAGATCTACATGAGTCAGCTAATAACATCAAACAAGATGTTTGTAGAAAGTCAAGTTGGCAGTCGATACCAAGGGAGCTAGGCATAACCAGCAGATCGTCAAATATGAGCCAACCAAAAGATCGGTCAATTTGGGACAACTTTACTAATACAAAGTTGATTCGCTACGTGTTGCTATTTGTACTGGGGTGGGCGATCGTCCAAGTCTTCACGTACTTTAGCGGAGTGATTATAATTTTTCTATTTGCGGCAATTATTGCGTTTTTACTGAATATTCCCGTTCGTTGGGTTAGCCGCATCATGCCACGGGGACTAGCAGTAATTTCAGTTTTTTTGCTGAGTTTATTACTTTTAGTGGGGATTGTCGCAACGCTGGGATCTGCGGCTTTTTCGCAAACACAGCAGTTAGTCGAGCAAGCACCGCAGTTATTAAATAGCGCGAGCGAATTCCTCGATCGATTCAGAGAATTTCTCCAGCGGCGGAATGTCAATATCGACATCACTCAGCTTCAAACTCAACTGCGGACTCAAATCCCTTACACGCTGGGGATGGGGTTTGCGACATTACAAGGCGTGCTGCTGAATTTAGTCGATCTGATTATCATCGCAGTTGTGGCTTTGTTTATGCTGCTTGATGGTAAAAGATTGTGGGATTTGTTGCTGCGAATTTTTCCAGTTGAAATGCGCGATCGAGTGACGGAGACTGTGCGAAAAAGCCTGCTGGGATTTTTCTGGGGACGCTTTTTGATGTGTATTTTCTTTGGATTTTCGATCTATATTGTGTTCGTGTTGTTAGGGATTCCCTCGGCATTAGGATTGGCAACGATCGTCAGTTTATTTGACTTGATTCCAGGGGTTGGCGCAACGCTGGGGGTTAGCTTAGTATCGCTAATTGTTTTACCTCAAGGAGTTGGGACTGCACTGACTGTATTGGTAAGTTGCATTCTACTTCAGCAAGTTCAGGAAAATCTACTGATGCCACGCATCATGCAAGGGTCGATCGATCTGAATCCAGTGGTAATGTTTTTAGCATTACTTGTAGGTGCCAAAGTGGGTGGATTAGTTGGCATATTTTTGTCGATTCCGATCGCTGGGATCTTAATTAGTTTATTTGAAATTCGAGAAATGCAAGGAAAGCATGATTAGCCCCTACCTTTTGTCAAGGCGAAATCGATCGCTCAATTTGTTACCGTCCAAATGCCAATCATTTCTTAGAAAAGCTGATGAAAACTACCTCTAAATTAACTCGTTGGTTTGCCAAAAATTTGGGGGTAAACGCCGTTCGCAAAGAACAAGTTTACTTGGATTTAGCTCGATCTTTAACTCTAACTGACATCAACTATTGGCTCCAGGTGCTATTTGCGGCGGGGATTGCCACTCTGGGTCTAGTCTTAAATAGTCCCGCAGTCATCATCGGCGCAATGCTGATTTCACCGTTGATGGGGAGTATTTTGGCAAGTGGGCTAGCCTTGGCGACTGGCGATATTATTTTAGCAATTCGAGCGATTGTTAACCTCAGCTTGAGCTGTGGGCTGGCGATTGCTTTAGCATTTTTGGTGGTGTTGATTTTGCCAGCTAAGGAGATGACTAGCGAAATTATGGCGAGAACTCAGCCAAATTTGCTGGATTTGGTTATCGCCTTATTTTCGGGCGCGGTGGGTGCGGTGGCGATCTGCAAAGAGGCGAAAGGTGTTGTGACTTCTGTGCCGGGAGTTTCCATTGCTGTCGCCTTGATGCCGCCTTTATGTGTGGTCGGTTATGGGATCGGGACGGCATTGACGTTTAATGCTGAGACGGGATTTACAGTGGCGCGAGGCGGCGGACTGCTGTTTTTTACCAACTTGGTCGCTATTACTTTTATGGCAATGCTGGTGTTTTTAGCTTTGAATATCGATGCCAATCCCGTGCGGGAGGGAGTTCGAGCTTGGCAGACAACCGATCGAGAGAGCATTTGGGTACAGTCATTGCTAGATAAAATGCCTGCCTTTGGGCGATTGCAGCGTATTGGTGGTTTACCGAGTCGCCTATTGTTAATTGTGATGGTTATTTTGGCGATCTCGGTGCCGCTGAGTCGATCTTACGATCGACTGCGGAGTGAAATTAATTACAAGCAGCAGCAGAATCGCTTCCAAAGTGTCGCCACCGAGATCTGGCAAAAAAACTTTGCAGAATATCCAGACGGCAAAACGCGATCGTACATCAGTCAACTCTCATTGTCGGAACGAGAGCGTGACTTAGCGACTCAACTGCAAGTAGTTACCAGCCAGATTTATACTGAAGCCGAACGATCTCGATACAAGCAACTATTAGCCGCGAAACTACAGCGACCCTCAGACACAATCGCCCTAAATCTGATTCAAATTCCCACCGCCGCTGGCGATCTATTTCAGAAATTTTCCCAAGCCACCCAGCCAGCACCACCGCCGACAACAGCTCAATTGCAGTCGAGTTTGTTGGCAAATGTCAAGCTGACGATCGAATCCTTGCGGCTACCGTCCCCCGCTCGATTGGTGAGTTATGCGGCCACTACCAGCCCTGTGGCACCGCTACAGATGCAGATTGTCTACTTGAGCGAACGCGAGATCGATCGCGATGGACAAGCAGTACTCGTCGAGGATATCCGCAGCCAATTAGATTATCCCACCGCCGAGGTGAGATTCGATCGACTTGCCCCCGTTGCGGCAACAGTCACTTTTGAGTCGAATGCAGCTCAAATCCCGCCCAGCCAAACGAAAATACTCGATCCGATCGGTCGGGTGGTGCAGGAAAATCCGACATTGCAAATCGAGCTACAATCTGGACAAACACCATCGGAAAATGAAACACTCGCCCAGGATCGATCTCTAGCCATTCAGAGCTATCTCCAAACTCGATGGCAAATTCCACTCGATCGTTATCCGGTGAAAACTGAGACGGCAACTACCCCTACCGTTCGAGTGAATATAGCAACCGCCTTGGCGGCTGGGACATTCAAAAATCCTTGAAACCCAGATCCCCGACTTCTTTGAGAAGTCGGGGATCTGTCCGCAGCCACCGATTGAAATCGGGGCTAGTGATGCAAAGTCCGCCTACGCGGACTAAGATATTTAGTCCGCGTAGGC
>NZ_JANMZA010000490.1:0-1738 GCF_031382685.1 Chamaesiphon sp. OTE_8_metabat_110
GGGTAAGCCCGCATTTAAGGCTCCCACGAACGCGGTGAAGACAATCAACCCCGCACCTAAAAATTGCCCGTAGCTCAAGTCATTACCCATCATCCCCTGGGGCGCATTTTGAAATAAAGCGCCAAACAGTACCAACCACATCAGCGGCTGGATAATCCCGGCAACCAGGGTCGATGGACGACGCTGGAGCTGAATAAATAGGCGTTTAGTCAGTGCTAAGGTTTCTTGGATGAAATCAGCTAAATCGTTAGATGCTAACGGTTCGCGCGATCGCAGTCGATCGCTGGGAGCTAAATTTAGAGGTTTGGAGGTGTCGATCGTGCCGCTCATGGTAGGTTTGTAGTGAAGAATTGAATGAGGTGTTAGTTATCTTCTGTTGGTAACTCGCTGCCACCAGTAGTACGGATTGAGCTGGCGACGGAACCGATGGGCGAGTTCTTTACCTGTTAGCAGTATGCCCACCCAGAATAAGGCTTCGCTAACGATGACTAAACTAGTAGTGCCGATCGCTTTCTGGGGGAGCTGGGCGGGGAGGAAGGGGACGATGAGGATCGCCGCCCACAATAGACAAGATATGGCGATGAGGATTATTCCCAATTTGGTATGAAATCTCGATCGCACTAAATCTCAATCCTCCTAGCGCATACTTTGTTTTTTCTCGGCTTTAAGGTCGCGCTTGCTCGCCGCACTGAGTTCGGCATCGAGCAGGGTTTTCCCGGTCGCCGCTAGGTAGACATCATCGAGGCTCGGTCGCGATTGGGAGATCCCGAAAATGGGAATACCCGCCGTCTGTAGCGATTGCTGAATCGTCATCAGCACATCGCGATCGGGCGTAACGACGAGGTTGAGCGAGTTTGCCGATGTCGAATTGACGATCGCCTCCTGGACGAAGGGCAATTCGCTGAGCATTTGTTTAGCTCTTTCGGCTTCGGGAAGGGGCGTAAACTCCCGAATCCGGAGCGTAATCCGATCGCCACCTAACTTATTTTTGAGTTCTGTGGGCGTACCTTCAGCAATCACTAAACCACCATCGATAATGCCAACGCGATCGGCTAATGCGTCTACTTCTTCGAGATAATGACTGGTAATCAAAATCGTCGTCCCACTAGCGCGGAGCTGGCGCAAAAAGTCCCAAACTACTACCCGACTCTCGATATCGAGTCCCACTGTCGGCTCATCGAGGACGAGGACTTCCGGCTGGTGGAGTAATCCCGCCGCCAAATCGATGCGTCGCTGCAAGCCGCCGGAGTAGGTACCCGTCTTTTTATCGGCATAGCTATTGAGATCGAGGATTTCCAGTAGTACCTCAATCCGCTGTCTAGCTTCCGCTTTGGGGATATGGTACAAAGATGCCTGAAGTTCTAGCAATTCTCGCCCCGTCAAGATCTTGTCGAGGGCGACTGCCTGCGCGACATATCCCAGGCGTTTACGGGCTTCACGGGGCTGTTCGAGGACAGAAATGCCTCCGATGTCGATCGTCCCGCTATCGGGCTTGGCAAGGGTACACAAGCAGCGAATCGTGGTAGTTTTACCCGCACCATTCGGGCCGAGCAAGCCAAAAATTTCGCCTTGCTCGACTTGGAAGGATACGTCTTTAACCGCCGTGACGGTTCCATAGCTCTTGGACAGATTTTGAATATTTACTGCGGCTGCCATTATCTATCTCTGATTATGGACGATTGGTAATCCGGCTCGATCTGCGGTGATGATTTCTACTCGCCACTACTCGATCGATCTG
>NZ_JANMZA010000528.1:0-3575 GCF_031382685.1 Chamaesiphon sp. OTE_8_metabat_110
GGAAAGTTTAACTGCTACGTTTCTAGTGGGCAAATCCCCCTGCTTGGTGCAAGCCATGGGTCGGGAACCTCCGCGTGGTTGCATCCGCTCAATCCCCCTTAAAAAGGGGGACTTTAAAGCCCCCTTTTTAAGGGGGTTGGGGGATACAGATCTAAAAACGAAGCCCAGTCGATTTGTGTCCTTGCCACCGCCAGCAGCAGACTAAATAAATAATTTCAGACATCGCACCGATGGACATGCCGATTGCCGCTGCAATCGCGCCTGGTTGTCCCCCATTTACGCCCAAATAGGTGACGGTTAACATGGAGATCGATCCTACCCAAGTGGCTTGATTTACGACCCAAGTACGTCTTTCACTAACTAAAAACCCCTGAATCGCATTTTGTAAAGCAACGAATAAGGGGATCGCCGCACAGATCGATATTACTGGGCGCACCTTGAGGATTAACTCAGCATCCTTACCGACAAACCAACCAATAGCGGTTTCACTTGCCGGGGTATTACTAACTATTAATAAGATTAACGAGCAAACTATGCCGACACTAAATGCAAACGTTACTAATAATCGATCGGGTATTAATTTGCGATTGCGAATGACTATTTGCTGTACCATTCTCGTCGAGTTAGCAATTACCAATACCAATCCCCAAGCAGCAGGCCAAGCAGCTAAAGCGATCGCCCCATCGCTCGCCCGCGCCACGATCCCGACTAATACCACCCGCGCCCCCCATACTAACATCATCGAACCGCCTAAAGGAACGTAAAATTTCCAGACGCCCATTAAATCTTGTGGTAATTCCGGTTGAGAAATTACTGTAGGCAGTTCAGTTATTCCGAGTTTTTTTGCTAAATAAGTAACGGCGATTGCTTCGGCAATCACCCCCAATACTAAACTCGTACCTGCGACGATCGTTCCCGATATTTGTAATCCAAATCCCCCCGCCAGAATCCCCCCAACAGTTAACAAGCGAATAATACTAGCTTGGGCGACAGCTTGACTCTGCCCGTAATGAATTAATAATCCTTGAAAATATCTGCGCCAGCCGATCGCAAACGGCCATAAAATCGCGATCGCCAGTACCGATCTAATCGCCCCACTCAAACTCGGATCGACACCCAAAAATCTTTCGCCAACAACTGTAAATACCCACGGAATTGCTGTCATTGCTAATAGCAAACTCATCAATCCACTTGCAATTATGGTGAACTTCCATAGCGCGCGACGCGATGCTTGGGTAGGAGCGAGCGCATTACTCGCATGGAGCAACATAATAATCGGACTTTCACAAAAAATAGCGATCGATTTGGCAACACCCACCGCTGCAATATTTGTTCTAGCGTTGGGTAAATGGGCGAGGGTAGTAGTAGTTAATGGATCTCCCAATGCCATCGTCACATCTGATAAGGATAGGGGTAAGAATTCTTGCCAGAGTAGCATTAATTGACGATTCATTTCATACACCACGTTTATTTGTTAATTTAATTTCATCTTCATTTCATCTCAGTGCGCTAAGATAGAAGATTAAGACAGGTTTCATCCTCATTATGAAAATCCTCCTAATTGAAGACGAACCAGATTTGGGATCTACGATTCAAAAAAGCCTGTCACATCATCAATATATAGTCGATTGGGCGATCGATGGACAATCTGGCTGGGAATATTTAACGATCGATCCGACTATTTATGCCCTGGCGATCGTCGATTGGATGCTACCGAAACTATCGGGAATCGAACTTTGTCAGCGATTGCGATCGCACAATTATACCCTACCGATTTTGATGCTCACAGCCAAAGATCGGATGGAAGATAAAATAACTGGATTGGATGCGGGAGCGGACGACTATCTCGTCAAACCTTTTGGTATGGCCGAACTTTTAGCCAGAATGCGCGCCCTTCAGCGTCGCGCTCCGACATTTAAACCCGACCGATTGCAATTGGGAAATATGGAATTAGACTATGGTAATAATGGCATTTTAGTTACCGATAAACAGGGTAGTCTGAGTCAGATAACGCTAACAGCAAAGGAATTTCAACTCTTAGAATATCTGATGCAGCATCCTAATATAACCCTGACTCACGAGCGGATTCGCAGTCGAATTTGGTCGATCGATTCTGATGCTGCGAGTAACGTCGTCGCCGCCCAAATTCGCCTGTTACGCAAGAAGTTATCCGAATCCGGCTGCTCACCCACCATCGAAACCATACGCGGCTTTGGCTATCGGCTCATCTGCAATTAACTCGATTTTGTCAAGCCTCAGTTTATGACTATTAACTATTAATTAATGCTCCCAGATCGACTATTTAAGCGTACCCGTTTGCAACTAACTGGATTTTATGCGATCGTTATCGGTTTAATTACATCGATTTCTGGTTATGGACTTCATTTAGGCATGATTCGAGTATTCGAGCGATCGGTCGATCGGGAACTAAATACTTTAGCTGGCACCATCCATGACACGCTCGAAACAGGGTTGAGACAACCAGAAACACTCGATGCGGATGCAGCAAAATTATTACCAGGATTGTGTGTAGTAGACGGAGAATGTTCGCCAAATAATTATGAATCTAAAATCAAAGAATTAACCGAACAACAAGGTTACTGTATTCGTTTATTAAATTTAAACGGTCGCGCGATCGCCAATCTTGGTAAAGCAAAACATCAGTTTGCCGATAAAGTACCAATAACGACATGGGCAACAGTTACCGATAATCGCGGCGAACGCTATCATATTCACACCCTCAAACTTAAAACAATCGATCGACGAGATTGGGGATATCTGCAAGTTGCCCAATCATTTAGGATGCTAGACGACTACATGCACAGTCTACATACGATCCTCCTAGTTGGTATTCCGATCGGCATGTTAGCAATCGGTGGCGCGAGTTGGTGGCTATCTGGACTGGCAATGCGTCCAATTTTAGCATCTTACCAGCGGATTCAACAATTTACCGCCGATGCCGCTCACGAGCTAAGAACGCCTTTATCTGTGATGACAATTGCAGTAGAAGGTGCCTTAAATACAGATCCGATCGATGCAGACATGCAAAATAATCTCGAAATAACCGATCGCCAAATTCAGCATCTTTCCCATTTAGCGGAAGATTTATTGTGGCTATCGCGATTGGAAGCCAATCAACTACCGCTAAACTTTCAACCTTGTTGTGCGAACGATCTAGTCAGCGATCTAGAAGAAGAACTAGCACCCCTAGCTGTGGCTAAAAATATCGATTTGCGGCTAGAAATAGCTGGAGATCGATCGATCTATATCAACGGTGATAGTGACAGACTATATCGAGCAGTGGCTAATCTCATCGACAATGCGATTAAATGTACCCTCACAGGCGGCACGGTAATAATTAGCCTCGAATCGCTCGATCGGATGGCAATTATTAGCGTACAAGATAATGGCATTGGTATTGCCACAGCAGATCTACCCCAAATATTCGATCGCTTTTATCGAGTCCGCGCAGATCGAGCGCGAACTACAGGTGGTACGGGATTGGGATTAGCAATTGTCAAGGCAATTATATCGGCACATCATGGCACGATTCAAGTCCAGAGTCATCTCGATCG
>NZ_JANMZA010000530.1:0-24700 GCF_031382685.1 Chamaesiphon sp. OTE_8_metabat_110
GAAAGCATCAGCTACAGTCGGCGAATAGTAGAAAGTCATCGCAAAACCAGTAGCGAACTGGATTACGAAGCAGACTAAGGTGATCCCACCAAGGCAGTAGAAGATATTAACATGGGGTGGAACGTACTTACTAGCAATATCGTCGGATAGTGCTTGGATTTCGAGACGTTCGTCAAACCATTGGTAGGTTTTACTATTTGTGACTTGCTTGGTAAACATTAACGGGTGCCGTACTGCTCTCTAGTGTCGTGTTATATATTATAACGCCAGTAGGATCTAGATCCCAAGGCTCGAAATAATGGCTGGGTAACATGTGCTATGTTGCCAAGTAGACAGATGGTACATCGCTACTCGTACCAAATATGCCTAAAATTGTTTAATTTAGTAATATTTGGTTGCAGGTCACTCATATTACCTCTACAAAATTTAACACACCTCTAAAGAAGAGTGGTACCGATCGTGAGAGCTAGTTTTTGGTTTGGTTGGATTCTGAGTCTGCAAGTGGCTCTATTTTGGCTCTGGGGAACAACTCCAGCAGTCGCACTCACGTCGGAGCAACAATTGGTTCTGCAAGCTTGGCGGACGATCGATCGGGCTTATTATGATGACACTTTCAATCATCAAAATTGGTGGGTAACTCGCGATCGCACTCTCAAGCAGCAAATTCCGAATGAGGAAGCCGCATATACAGCAATTACAAAAATGATTGCCAGTCTTGACGAACCGTTTACGCGGTTGTTACGTCCCGAACAATATCGATCTCTTCAGGTGAACACCGCCGGAGAATTGTCTGGAGTGGGCTTGCAAATCGGCGTGAAGGCGGGTAGCCAGCAAATTGAGGTGATTGCCCCAATTGCCGGATCTCCAGCCGCTCAAGCCGGAATTTTGCCCCATGATACGATCGTTGAAATCGATGCGATTCCGACGACAGAATTGACGCTCGATACCGCTGCTGTCAGAATGCGAGGGGCAATGGGTACTAATGTGAGCCTAACGATCCAAACTGCCGATAAATCTCCCCGCGAAGTCATTTTAATCCGCCAAAAAATTGAGCTTAACCCAGTCACTGCCGAACTCCATACCGAAAACGGTCGTAAAATCGGCTATCTGCGCTTATCTCAATTTAGTGCCAAAGCCGCCAAAGAATTGGGTGAGAATATTACTAAATTTAAACAACAAGGCGCGATCGGTTACGTGCTAGATTTGCGGAACAATCCCGGCGGATTGGTACAAGCTGGGGTCGAAATCGCCCGTCAATGGTTGAATGAAGGCACGATCGTCTACACTGTCGATCGGCGGGGTGCGATCGATTCGATCGATGCCACTGGTACCGCCCTTACCGATGCACCACTGGCTATACTGGTAAATGAAGGTAGTGCTAGTGCTAGTGAAATTCTGGCAGGAGCTTTACAAGACAATGGCAGAGCCAAGCTGATCGGGACTAAGACTTTTGGGAAGGGTTTGATCCAATCTCTATTCGATCTGCCCAATGGGAGCGGTTTAGCCGTTACCGTTGCTAAATATGAAACTCCCAACCATCATGATATTCATAAATTGGGCATCACGCCCGATCGGGTCGTCCCCACTCCAGAAATTTCCCTAGAATCAGCAGCCACAGCCACAGATACTCAATATTTAGCCGCTCTCAAAGAATTAGGGGTTTAGTGAATAGTGAATAGTGAATAGCTTGCACTGAGCGACAGCCGTAGCGTAGCGTCTCCGCAAGGAGAAGTGTGAATGGATTTTGGAACTACGTTCTAGATTATAAGTAATTGCAATTTTTACTTCTTACTCCTTACTTCTTACTCCTTACTCCTTACTTCTTACTCCCATCTCCCATCTCCCATCTCCCATCTCCCATATAAATTTATGATGAACGCACAAGCTTTACAAGAACGCATCGCGCAGGTTGAGAGTAAACGAGCCTTATTATTACAATTTCAGGCAGATCCGACGCTCGGTACGCTGTCGTTAGATGTCGAACAAGCCTTAATTGAAATGGACGATCTGATGCGCGAGTTTCGACAAACCTTCCCAAATGGCGTTGTCCCTCCAACAATGAATATCGATTAGGCGATCGAGCCAGTCCAATCGCTGAGTTATTTGTATTCAGACGAGCAATCGTCAAGTCCAACTCGATCGAGAAATTACTTCTCGATCGAGTTTTCATTATTTAGATCGGAAATGTCAATTCAAATCCAAATACCTTAATCATTATGGCAATTCCACCGAGCTGGATCGTGAAAACAGGTCGATCGATCTGGACGCAGATCTGGCAGCTAATGATGTCACAACTGGCACCACCAAACGATCGCGGCGAATACCAACGTCCGCCAAGTGAATTCCGCCACCGAATCGAGGGGAAATATGCTCCACAGCCGCGTCGCTATCGATTGTACGTCGGCTGGAGTTGTCCGTGGGCGCATCGGACGTTGGTAGTGAGAGCCTTAAAAGGGTTAGAAGATGCGATCGAGATTATCATCCTTGAAGGTGATGCCAATGCGGGTGGTTGGAAGTTGCCAAAGTCCGAGCATGATTGTCAGACATTAGCGCAACTATATCGGTTTGCCGTCCCAGAATATCGGGGTCGATCGACAGTTCCGATGCTGTGGGATACTGACACCTACTCGATCGTCAATAATGAGAGCGCCGAAATTATCGAGATCCTCAATTCCGAATTTAATGATTACGCCAAACACCCCGAACTAGATCTGGCTCCAATTGCCCTGCAAGACTCGATCGCCCAATGGAATGAGACAATCTACCAAACCGTCAATAACGGGGTCTACCGCTGCGGTTTTGCCCAGACACAGGCGGCTTATGACAAAGCTGCTACTGACTTATTTGCCACACTCGATCGAGTTAACGATCTACTAGCGACTCAGGCTTATCTCTGTGGCGACTCGCTGACGCTAGCGGATATCCGACTATTCACGACTTTAATTCGGTTCGATGTGGTTTACCATCACTTGTTTAAATGCAACCGTCGCCGCATTCAAGACTATCCCCACATTCAAGCTTACCTAACCAAGATTTATCAGTTACCTGGCGTGGCGGCTACTTGTAATTTTCCCACGATCTTGCAGGATTATTATGGCAATCTCTTTCCGCTCAATCCTGGGGGGATTATTCCGCAGTTGCCGGACTTGAGTTATTTGGGGTAGATGGGAGCCAGAGCCGGAGGATCTGGCGGGACTGAAGAGCAAATCATACCTTAAATCAGTAACTCCAAGGTATTTACAGACAATGGCAAGTAACTAAGTTACTTGCCATTGAGGAACCCCGGTTGAGGGGTGAGATCAAAATTTGGAATCATCTACAAAGCTCTTGCTGCCTGTCAAACTAGTGTCAGAACTTAAGTTCGAGAACACGATCAGGTGTCATACAGCAGACATTCGGGAGATTCGGGATTGTCCGAACAGAAGCGTTCGAGCGAATTTTTAGGTTGAGCACTGCGTTGGTGTCCAGACTCTTGGTGTAGCTCCTCTAGGATTTCCATTGCCACAGCAAATTCGGGAGAAGTTTTACCAAACTTTTCGCCAGCCTGATGAGCGGCGTCACGAGCTTGCTCGATCCGGTCTTCAATCGTCATCTTGGTTTCTTGAGAGTTGGTCATAATCTTGGCTATGTACGGTAAGTTAGGCGTGATGTTTTAGAGCAGCTTGCCTTCTATTGTATCTTTCCCTTCTTCAAACACACGATCGCGAATGTAGAGGTTTCCACACATTACGATGAGAACTGTTTGCTGGTAGCGATTTTAATCGATCGGATCGAGCCGGAATACTTCAAAGATACTCGCTAACTGTTAATTTTGTCGTCAAAGAGTTTACTAAAATTAGTCAAAAATTAAAATTTTTCTGAATTTAAACAGACAATCGAGTGATGAGAGTGCTAGAATTGCCATGCAAAATAAGCACTCATTGAGGGTCTGCTGTTGTGATCCGTTCTGCCACCTTGCCGCTGCCCACAATTCCATCGATCGGTGATAACAGTCGTCTCCGACTGTTTTCTGGGAATGCTAATGTCCCACTATCTCAGGAAATTGCTCGTTATCTAGGACTCGATCTCGGCCCGATGATTCGGAAGCGATTTGCCGATGGCGAAATTTATGTCCAGATCCAAGAATCGATTCGCGGCTGTGATGTATACCTAATCCAGCCAACATGTAACCCGGTGAACGATAACTTGATGGAATTATTCATCATGATCGATGCCTGTCGGCGGGCTTCGGCACGCCAAATTACGGCAGTAATACCGTACTATGGCTACGCTCGTGCCGATCGTAAGACGGCTGGACGCGAATCGATCGCGGCTAAACTAGTTGCCAACCAGATTACTACTGCTGGTGCCGATCGGGTCTTGGCGATGGATCTCCATTCATCCCAAATTCAAGGATATTTTGATATCCCGCTGGATCATATTTACGGTTCGCCCGTAATCATCGATTATCTGCTCAGAAAAAATCTACCCGATGTCGTGGTGGTATCGCCAGATGTTGGTGGGGTCGCTCGCGCTCGTGCTTTCGCCAAGAAACTCAACGACGCACCGCTCGCCATCATCGACAAACGTCGTCAGGCACACAATGTGGCTGAAGTGATGAATGTCATCGGTGATGTCGCTGGCAAAACAGCGATCCTGGTCGATGATATGATCGATACTGGCGGGACGATCTCCGAAGGTGCCAAAATCTTGCGCCAACAAGGAGCGCGTGAAGTATATGCCTGTGCGATCCATGCCGTATTTTCACCACCTGCGATCGAGCGGTTATCGAGTGGGGTATTTGAGGAAGTAATCGTCACCAATACCCTCCCCATGCCCGAACATCAACAGTTTCCCCAGCTCAAAGTGCTATCGGTGGCAAACTTACTCGGTGAAACCATCTGGCGAGTACACGAGGAAAATTCTGTAAGTAGCATGTTTCGTTAGGGATTACACATGGGACGTGAGGCAGCTAGATTGCTCGGTACCCACTCCCCGTTCGATCTCCCCATCCCCCTGTGCCTGATGAATCTGCCGATCTTTACCACCCCAAATGAATTAGGACATTATCTCCAATCCCACCGCTCTCAATCGATTGGCTTCGTACCGACGATGGGAGCATTACACCTGGGACATCAAAGTTTGATCGATCGCGCCAGATGCGAAAATACCGTCGCCATTGTCAGTATTTTTGTCAATCCGTTACAGTTTGGCGCAAATGAAGATCTCGATCGCTATCCACGTCAGTTGGAAATCGATCGAGTTATTTGCCAGACAGCAGGTGTCGATGCTTTATTTGTCCCGACCCCGGCAAGTATGGGCATCAAAGCCGCGCTGACTCAAGTTATCCCCCCACCGACGATGATGAGTGGCTTGTGCGGACGGACACGGGTGGGACATTTTCAAGGTGTGGCGACGATCGTCACTAAATTGTTAAATGTAGTCCAACCCGATCGCGCCTATTTTGGTGAAAAAGACGCTCAACAATTAGCCGTTATCCGCCGGATCGTCGCGGATCTGAATATCCCGGTCGATATTGTCGGTTGCCCGACACTACGCGCTGATTCTGGCTTGGCACATAGTTCCCGCAATCAATATCTTACGCCCACCGGACGCTCCCAAGCGGCGGCGATCTATCGCAGTCTCCAACAAGCGCAGCAGTTAGCAAATAGCGGCGAGCGCGAGGAAATCGCATTATTAGCCGCAGTCAAGGCGGAACTGAGTACGGTACCAGAATTTGAATTAGAATACTTGGAGCTAGTCGATCCGGAAACTTTACAATCGATCGACAGACTCGATACATCAGCCTTACTCGCGATCGCCGGACGCATCGAGAATACACGATTGATTGATAATGTGACAATCGGTGGATAGTGAATAGTGAATAGTGGATAGTGAATAGTGAATGGATTTTGGAACGATCCTCTAACTCCCCGTCCCCGAGTCTCCCCGTCCCCGAGTCCCCGAGTCCCCCCGTCCCCACAGCCCCTTCATGCCCCCTCAACTTCCAATTATCGCGATCGATGGCCCCGCAGGTGCGGGCAAATCTACAGTTACCAAGCTCGTAGCTGCCCGATTAGGGCTGTTGTTTCTCGATACAGGGGCAATGTACCGCGCGATCGCTTGGCTGGTGTTGGAGGCGCAGCTAGCCCTGGATGATGAGCCAAACATTGCGCTGGTGGTAAGTCAGGCACAGATCGCCCTTGCGGGAGAGCGGGTAATGGTAAATGGGATCGATGTGACTGAGGCAATTCGGACGCAGGTGGTGACGCAAGCCGTATCGCCCATTGCCGCGCTGGGGGTAGTGAGAACGGCATTAGTCAAGCAACAGCAGGCAATTGGTGCCCGAGGCGGGATTGTCGCGGAAGGGCGCGATATGTGTACCCAAGTGTTTCCCCACGCACAGGTAAAGATTTTCCTCACGGCATCGGTTGCCGAACGTGCGCGGCGACGCCAACAGGATTTGCGCGATCGCGGGCAAGGTGAGGTCAGCTTGGTAGAATTGGAGAGATCGATCGCCGCACGGGATACGATCGATAGTACCCGGGAAATTTCCCCGCTCAAAAAAGCAGACGACGCGATCGAAATAATCAGCGACAATTTAAGTATTGAAGCAGTAGTCGAAAAAATCGTAGCAATGTATCAGCAAGTAGTAAATAGATAATTAAATGCCGCTCGAACCTCGCTCCTGAGATCGCCAAAAACTATTTTCTAGAGCTGAATACCGATGAATTAATAGCCAACCTTATCGATTTTTTACTCGACCATGTATCGACTGCTTATTCTTGTCATGCCCTTATTAGTCAGTGCCACATCTGGCGCGATGCCGCGATCGAATATACCTCTGGAAAAATTGGCTTTGAGCCAGAAAGGATCGATCTCGATCGAGCAGATCTCGATCGGCGGTCTCAAAATCGGGATGAGCGAAGGTGAAGTCATTAAAAAGTTAGGTAAGCCTAGAAGTCGGCGGATTGCACCGAATGGCTGTACGGGCACTAACGATCTTACTTTAGAATATCCTAATTTAGGTCTATATCTTATTGATGGCTCAAACGAGAAAGAAAAAAGTTATCTAACAGCCATTAGAACTACTAATTCACGCTATATTACTAATCGCAGGATTAGGGTCGGAGACTCGATGATTAAAGCTGAAAAGGCTTATTTAAAAACCGCTGTACCCACCAAGAAAGAACTTTATTTGAGTTTGACAGATCCTAAGAATAATGAATGCAATCTAACATTTTCGAGCAGTAACGGCAGGACAGTAAGCGAAATTAACTTGGTGTGCGCTGTCTGTTAATTATTAATATCTACAAAAATAATGCTCAGTCGCGAATCATTAGATCGATTGCTGGTTTCTACCGAGCAAATGCAGCAGATCGAAAGCAAAGTATTTGCCGCCGGAATGCCTGTCGCTGCGCTGATGGAAAAGGTGGGGGGACTAATAGCGCGGCGATTTCAAGCTCTGTATCCTCAAGCGCAGCGGGTTGGTGTGTTGGTGGGGATGGGGCATAATGGTGGCGATGCGCTAGTAGTTGCCCGTGAGTTGCGTGTTCGGGGTTATGAAGTGGCGATCTATGTCCCATCGGAGCAATTGAGCGAACTCACCAATCAGCATTATTGTTATGTTTCGAGTTTGGGGATTAAGATTGTTGATGATGCGCGGAGTTTTGCGGGTTGTGATGCGATCGTTGATGGTTTATTCGGGTTTGGTTTAAATCGTGAAATTACTGGCAATCTCTTCGAGACGATCGAGTCAATAAATCAATTAGCAGTTCCCATTGTTAGCATCGATTTGCCTTCAGGCATTCATGGCGATACTGGCAATGTTTTAGGTATTGCAATAAAAGCGACACATACGCTCTGTTTGGGATTGTGGAAGTTGGCTTTTGTTCAAGAACAAGCGATCGAATATCTCGGTAAAACTGAGCTAATTGATTTCGATATTCCCTTGGCAGATATTTATAGCGTCTTGGGAGCATCGCCAAGCATAACGCGCATGACAATCGATCGCGCGATCGCAAATCTACCCATACATCGATCGGCTGTTACCCACAAATATCATCAAGGACATCTATTACTAATTGTCGGCTCAGAACAATATAGTGGTGCGGCAATTTTAGCTGGATTGGGAGCTAGAGCTACTGGCGTCGGCATGTTATCGATCGCAGTTCCAAAGTCACTTAAACCCACCTTATTAAATTATTTACCTGAAGCCTTAATTATTGGTTGTCCAGAAACCGAAGCAGGGACGATTAAATCGCTACCAGATCTAGATTTTAGCAAATATCAAGCGATCGCCTGTGGGTGCGGATTAACCGAGCGACCATCGAAAGTAATCAAACAAATCCTATCCACAAATTGTCCGATCGTTCTCGATGCCGATGCCCTAAATATTATCGCTAAGCTAGGTTTAGAAGCAACAATATCTACCCGGACACATCCCACAATTTTAACCCCGCACATCGGTGAATTCAAACGTTTATTTACCAAAATTCCGACAGCAAATAAACTCGTTGCGGCAAGCGCGGCAGCCCAATCTAGCGGTGCAGTTGTATTAGTCAAAGGAGCGAGAACTGTTATCAGTTATGATGGTAGATCGATCTTGATTCCTGAAAGTACGCCAGCTCTAGCTAGAGGCGGTAGTGGTGATATTCTAACGGGACTGATTGGCGGTTTAATTGCTGCTGAGAGTCGGTTAAATGTCGATCTGGCAGAAGTTGTCGCGACAGCAGCCTGGTGGCACTCTCAAGCCGGAATTTTGGCTGCTAGAGAACATGGGGATTTGGGCGTAGATCCATTGACGACGATCGATTATTTGAAGATGGTAATTCGGGAAATTCTCGATGCTAGAAATTTTGGTAAAATTCAATAAAATCTTAGAGAGTGTCCATCGCAATCGATCGACACTCTCTGGCAATATGGATCGAGTAGCAATTAAAATCCCGATTCGGTTGCATTTGCACCCAATTGTTTGAGGAAATCAGTTGCTTGTTGATATACTTGTCGATTTCCTTGCTGTTTGGCGAGTTTTGCTGCTTGCCGGATGTTTTTAATAGCTACTGTCCGATTGCCGATCGAATTGTAAATTAGTCCCCTCAGTACATAAGAGTTCGCATTCTGCGGATCGAGTTGAATAGCGCGGTTTAAGTCGGCTAATCCTCCCTGGCTATTTTTGAATGCTTGATATCTAACAATACCGCGTAAAAGATATGAATTGGCAGCATTGGGATCGAGCTGGATTGCCCGATCCAAGTCATTCAATGCTCCCTGTGGATCGTTGAGCTTTTGATATTTGATGCCGCCGCGCATTGCATAAGCATTGTTATTGTTAGGATCGAGCTGAATCGATCGATTTAGGTCGGCTAATGCTCCCTGGGAATCTTGGAGTGAGTCGTGCTTGAGAAAACCACGGATAGCGTAAGCTAGTCCGTCGTTGGGAGCGATCTGAATTGCCCGATCCAAATCGGCTAGTGCGCCTTGGGGATCGCCGATTTTGCCGGACTTTACCGTAGATCTAGCTCGATAAGCTTTGGCATAATCAGGTTTGAGGGCAATCGCGCGATCGTAATCTGCTAATGCACCGCGATAATTACCTTTTTCAAATTTTTGATTGGCAAGTGCAAAGTAGTCATCCGCTTTGGGCGATCGATCTGGCGAAATTGGCATCAATTTTTGGTCTAGATTCACACCCAAATTAGCGGCAATAGTTGCAAAGCGGTTAATCGGAATACCCAGATTAAATCCAGTTTTTTGTCCTAATTCTCCATTAGCATTACGCTCGCGATCGCCTCTACCGTGAATAGCTACTACTTCTCCAACCTGATTTAATACCGCACCACCACTCATCCCTGGTAAAGTGTCATTACTATAAATTAACGAATAACCTTTATCTAAAACTTGAGTGCTATTGGCTGAGACTTTTCCCGTCCGAAATACAAATACAGATTTGCTAATAGCTGCGGTTGCTGCTGGATATCCAGCTACATATAAATCCATCCCTTCGGTTAATAGATTGCAATTGCCGAGTTTGGCGATGGGGTAGTTTTCGGAAGTGCGAAATTTGACCACAGCTAAATCGAGATCTACCGCAGCCGCACGAATCGAATTGCTGACAAGCTGATGTTTTTTACCATCTGAAGTGGCGATTGTAAATGCAGCGTTCTTATTCCTCACCACATGAGCGGCGGTAAGTACGGTATAAGTATCTCCCTGGCGCTGGAGAATCACTCCCGATCCTTGACTTCCCGGCTCTAAGATCTGGACGGTTACTGCTTTAGCTGTTTTGGCGACTTCTGGTGCGGTAGCGGCGATACTTGCCGATCTGACGATCGGAATCGTCATGCCAATGTAGATCGAGCTTGTCCAAAATATTACATTCTTTGACATGAGTTTTAGCCTCCTAAAGTATGCGATTGTTAGGTATTTTTCGTACTATTAACCCAAGTTGCTAACCATAACCCCAGCGGTTAGAAACCGCCGATAGGAGTGCAAAGTCCGCCTTCTCGGACTAATAATTCAGTGGCATTTAGTAGGGTGGAAAGTTCCCACCAACTAGGTTTCAGGCACAATCTACTTCACAAATAACTGCACCCATCTACTTACTACATCATCCTTCATTAGTTAGCTCTAGTAACTCAGCTTCAGAAATCACCTTTACTCCTAACTTTTCCGCCTTCGCTAACTTCGAGCCTGCCTTTTCACCTGCTAGTAAATAGTCAGTTTTGACACTAATCGAATCCGAAACTTTGCCACCATGACTCAAAATCAAGTCTCTAGCATCATCGCGCTTGAGAGTTGGTAATGTACCTGTGATTACAAAAGTCTTATCTGCAAAAGTTTGACTCAGAATATTATTATTCTCAGCATCTGTCGAGCGCTCAAATTGTAATCCCGCTGCTTTGAGTCGATCGATTAATGCGATATTTTCTGGCTGTTTGAGCCAATTATAGACGGATTGAGCAGTTTCCAATCCCACATCCCGAATATCTTGGAGATCGACGATCGATGCTTGCAATAATAGCTCGATCGAGGGGAATCTTTCGGTGATGATATTTGCGCCATTATTCCCGATTTGTCGAATCCCTAACCCATATAATACCCGCGACCACGGACGGGATTTAGAACTAGCAATACCTTCGATTGTTTTGGTTGCCGACTTCTCGCCCGTGCGATCTAAAGTCATCAACTTGGCAACAGTGAGATCGTATAAATCCGCAACTGAATTGACAAATTTGCGATCGACTAATTGCTCGATTAACTTCTCGCCGACACCATTAATATCTAGGGCATCCCGACTCACCCAATGTACCAATGAACCCTTGAGAATTGCCGCACAGCTCGGATTATTGCAGCGTAGTACTGCTTCCTTGTCTGACTTGACGACTACCGTATCGCACACGGGGCAATTTGTCGGCATTTTAAAAGGTGAGGTTCCTGGCGGACGCAAATCGTTCAATACCCGCACGACTTTGGGGATGATTTCGCCAGCTTTGCAGACGATAACTGTATCGCCAATTCTAATATCTAATTCGTCGATCAGGTCGCCATTATGGAGCGTTGCCCGCTGAACTGTGGTTCCCCCCAGTTGGACGGGTTGCAGGTGCGCCAAGGGCGTAATTGCCCCCGTTCTGCCGACATTTACACTGATATCCAATACCCGCGTCGGCGCTTCTTCGGCGGGATATTTGAGAGCCACCGCCCAACGGGGGAATTTATTAGTAAAGCCGAGTTCTTGTTGCACCGCGAAGTCATTAATTTTGACGACGACACCATCTGTCATGTAGGCGAGATTTAACCGCTCGGTATTCCAGCGATCGTAATATTCACCCACTTTCGCAGCATCGGCACATAATTGACGATGGGGATTGACCTTAAACCCCATCCGTTCCAGCATTTCTAGCGATTCTAAATGGCTATGGAGTTCGGTTTCAGGGGTTGTCGTCGGAATTTGCAGCGTATAAGCAAAGAAATCTAATTTCCGCTGAGCGACCATTTTGGGGTCTAATTGGCGTAATGCTCCGGCGGCAGCATTTCGGGGATTGGCGAGGAGTTGTTCGCCTGCTTTTTCCCGTTCCTGATTGAGCTGTTCAAACACCGCAATCGGTAAAAAAGCTTCACCCCGTACTTCGACTATTGGCGGCGGATTTTCAATATTTAACTTGAGTGGAATCGATCGAATCGTCTTGACATTTTGAGTTATTTCTTCCCCCGTATCCCCGTCGCCTCGCGTCGCACCCCTCACCAATAATCCATTCTCGTATGTAAGTGCGATCGCCGAACCATCGATCTTCAATTCGCAGATATATTCGGCATCCTGACTCCCCATATTTCGCTGCCAACCTGCCTCCCATTTGGCAAATTCCGCCATGTCGAAGGCATTTTCGAGGCTATAAAGCGAGATATTATGTTTGACGGAAACAAAGCCCGATGCCGGACGTTCGCCGACACGCTGAGTCGGACTATCCGCAGTCACTAATTCGGGATATCGACTCTCTAAATCTTGGAGTTCGCGATACAACCTGTCATACACGGCATCTTCCATGACGGGATTGTCGAGAACGTAGTAAGCATAGCCAGCCGCCTGGAGTTTGACGCGAAGTTGTTCGGTGCGGGTAATGATTTCAGGTGTCACGATCGATCGCTGCTCAATGGTACTTTTATATTACAAGAACTCGATCGATTCCACAATACTCGATCCATTTTTTGCCGTAATCATAGCTAGAAGCTACTCTAATACCAAGATACTTTCCGCTTCTCCAGCTTTAAATTGACATGTGCAGAGTTAGGGTATCAGTCAGTAATTTTCCGAACGATTTTGTCTGAGAGATTTTCATCCAGAAGTAGCTTCATAACACAGCTACAACTTTTGTATTACAAGAACTCGATTCTCGTTCCGAGAGGCTCCGCCAACGATTCCACAATACTCTTTTAGATTTGCAAACGCTTCATCACACCATAACCTTTGAGCGCAGTTCCAGCAGCAGCAGCTAGAAAAGGAATTACAAATGGTAACTGTGTATATATGGCTAAAAAAAATGCCCCAACATTGAGATTCCACGATATGAGGCTGAGTGCAAACCAATACCAACGAAAGCTAGTTGCTGGATATACGCGCCGAAGCAATTCAAATTGAGCAAACCCTAATATCGGGCCACCTAATATCGCCAGACACGGTAAACTGAGCATTAGATATAAGGCTCCTTGACCTCCAGTATCAATATCAAAAACCAGAGTATGTAGATCGTGGAGAAACATAATTAAGAATCCAGTGATACTCGTTGTCAAAAACCACCTATAAGCTAACTTCTGGTGTTGAAACTTAAAAAGTAACGCTCCTTGCAGCATTCCCAGCAGCAGCCAATAACTAAGATAAACTGCGATCGAGATCCGCAAATCAGAAGTTGGATACCAGATGAGTTGAGTGAACCACAACGTACCGCCAACTATTGCTAAGCATGTCGGCGAGATCGCCGTCCACAACCCCATAAATATTAGCTGTCTCGATCTATATCGACTCATCATTTTATCAACCCATTCTATCGATCGAGAGTTCCAAATCTGGAAATGTTGGTGACTTAATTAGTTCGCTGCTTCTAAATTGATGTAGATCGTATTCACCATCGACTAAACAATAAACTGAAATAGTCGGTTGTTTGGGCAGTTCGAGGATTTCTCCATCTCTGAGTTCGTAGCGATATTCCGATCGTTCTGGCAACCAGGTAATAAAATCATCAAAGCTAATTGTCTTAGATTCTGCTAGTACCATGTCGATCTTCTTAACTCAGTAAAGAAACAACTTCCTCTCAAGGTAATTTTAGCTCATCTCGATTCTCCAAGGAGAGGCTACGCCAACGCGAATTACTGACCTTGCATTCTGAGAACTACGGCAAATGTCCGTAACAGAATTTGGAAATTTAATGCTAGTGACTGATGTTTGCAATAGTAGAGATCGTAACCAAGCTTGATTTTAGCATCTTCGACAGTACTGCCATAGCCATAGTTTACTTGCGCCCAACCAGTTAAGCCTGGTTTAACTGCCAATCTTTTGTTAAAGTTTGGAATTTGGTGTTCTAATTTATCGATGAACTGTTGGCGTTCGGGACGAGGGCCAACCATGCTCATTTCACCTTTTAAAACATTGATAACTTGAGGTAATTCATCGAGGCGAGTTTTGCGAATGAAGTTACCAACTTTAGTGATGCGGGCATCGCCTTTGGTTGCCCACTGAGCGCCGTTGCGTTCGGCATTCTGTACCATCGATCGCAATTTATAGATAGTGAATTTAGCACCTTTTAAGCCAACTCGTTCTTGTTTGTAAAAAATTGCCCCAGGGCTATCGAGTTTAATAGCAATTGCCACAAAGGGAAATATGATGATGAAGATTGCAGCAATGATTAATCCACATCCGATATCTAATACTCTTCTACCAACGAGATCGAAACGGTTAGGTTGTTTTTTAGAAGTTGCTTTGGATAGATCGCCGGAGTAATACATAGCTGCTTCGAGATTGTGTGTTTGAGTGTTGCTCTGTCTTCAACACACTCAATTTAACAATCCCAACCGACCGAACATATCGTCATTATGACGGATAGATCCTCAGCTATTTGAACCGATCGAATCTAACTAGTTTGGTAATACACTGAATCTCGATCGATGCGTTCAGCTCTGCTGTACCGGAGGCAATCGAGCAGTTTCTCCATCACCCACAGATTGAAATCACGATCGAGGGGTGGCACTAGGAGATTTCTCCAACTTCCCAATCCAATCGATCAGCACGGGATTGACTAATTCTGGGGCTTCATCTTGGGGACAGTGCCCGACATCGGGGAGTTCGACAAATTCATCCACCGTAGGCACATTCATCAATTCGCGTCCTAAGTCGATCGGTTCCCAAGGATCGGCAGCCCCCCAAATCGCGATCGCGGGGCAAGCTAATTGCGGTAAGAGATCTTCAGGTAATGGCCCCCAAGAATAGGCGGTAAATTTCAGAAATACATCGGCTGCACCCGCATCGGCGGCGGGAGCCATCAAAATATCAATTAATTCTTCGCTGACGGCTTCGGGGCGATGGTAGGCTTGCAAGAGAATATTCCGCACGACTTTGCGTTGGGCGAGTTGCTTGAAAAAGAACTTACCGATTGCTGGTATAGTGAGGATAGACTGAAGGATTGGTGTGCCCCAGCGACGATAAAAGGGCATTTTTGCGCGTTTGCGATCGTGTAATAACCGCAATGAACAATTAAGTAGAGCGACACCCGTAATTGATGCTGGATTAGTAACCGCAGCTTGTAGGGCGACGATACACCCGATCGAGTTACCGACTAAGATTGTCGGACTCCCAATTATTTCTTGACAAAAATCAACTACCTGTTCCGCCCAGGTTTCAAAGGTATATTCGATCTCACCACCGGGTTGGGGCTTATCCGAACCGCCAAAGCCAATCAGATCGATCGCATAGCACCGACAAGTTTCAGCCAGAATAGGAATATTCTTGCGCCAGTGCCCGACGGAAGCCCCGAAGCCATGAATCAGTAGTACGGCTGCGCCCGTCTCGCCAGCAGTCTGATAATTAATCTGATGTCCGCGCCACATCCAGGTAGTATTTGCAGTCGGAGTAGCGATCGAAGTCATAGACAGTAATGGTTGCAACAATGGTATTCTAACGCGATCGATTAGCGGCAAAGCAATAACGTCAAGGATATAATGGGTACAGATTCGCGAAGTAAATGCCTGGAATCTAGATGGTAGGCAGTGCCCACCTATTACCTCTTACCTCTTACCCATTACCCATTACCCCCTCATCATGTCCCCAATTGTTAGTCTCATTCGCGCCACATCATACGAAACCGCCCAACTTCGCGAGTCAGTAGAAGCCGTATTAGCACCGCTAGGTGGGATGAGTGCTTTTGTCAAACCAGGAGATCGTGTCTTGCTCAAGCCGAATCTATTAACGGGTGCGCGTCCGACCAAAGAATGTGTAACGCGTCCCGAACTAGTTAGGTGTGTCGCGGAGTTGGTAATTGCCGCAGGTGGGAAACCATTTTTTGGCGACAGTCCGGCGTTTGGGAGTGCGATGGGGGTGGCTAAATCTAATGGTTATCTACCGATGATGGCGGAATTAGACTTACCTGTAGTGGAGTTTCATGGCAAACGGTATGAGACAGCCAGCGAGAATTTCAATCACCTGCTGCTGAGCAAGGAAGCGATCGAGGCTGATGTGGTAATCAATTTACCAAAGGTCAAATCTCACATGCAGCTAACGATGACGCTGGGTGTCAAAAATCTATTTGGCTGCGTTCCGGGCAAGATGAAAGCTTGGTGGCACATGGAAGCGGGTAAAAGTGCCGAGCGATTTGGTGAGATGCTAGTCGAAACAGCGCGCGCAATCAGCCCAAATTTGACGATTATCGACGGTATCGTCGGACATGAAGGAAATGGCCCCAGCGGCGGCGAACCCCGCGAGTTGGGCGTGCTAGGTGCCGCTGCGGATGTGTTTGCGCTGGATGTGGCGATGTTGGAAGTTCTGAATGTCGAGGCGCATTTGGTACCCACAGCGGCGGCGGCGCAACGGTTGGGGTTAGCTCCGGCACTGGCATCAATCGAGTTTCCGTTATTGCATCCGGTAGATTTGAGTTGTAGTGATTGGCGGCTACCGGAAGCACTGGTGCCGATCGATTTTGCGATGCCACGGGTGATTAAATCGACTTTCCGACACCTGTATATTCGCTTGATTAAAGAACCGATGTCGGCTTATAAAAAGTAATTGTACTCGCGAGCGATCGAAGTTTGGCAGATCTAGCTAGATTACGAGTGAAAAGCTCTGGTTAATCGATCGATTAACCAGAGCTTTTTTATTGAAGATGTTTACTCGCATTGAAAATCCGTAGGTTTACCTAGATCTAGTCCGCTTGACTGGGGAATACTATTTTCATCCACTGAAGCCAAGATTTAAGTTTGGAGCGAGCTGGCTCAAAATTTTAAATCTCGATCTTCAAACTGAGCGTGATGATGTGATGGAGCTAGAGCAGCAGACTAAATTCGATCGATTGGTGCGTCAATTAGAACGATCGACACGTCAGCGGATGACGACTAATTATCAACTTCGAGTCGCCGCATTAGCCACACTTGGGTATGGATATATTGGGGTCATTTGTCTGTGCTTATTTAGCAGTTTGTGGATGATGCGGTGGTTGTTAGAAATGATTCAGCATCGATCGATCGAGATCGATCCACATCAATTATGGGTGCTATTTGGATTGGTCGCGATCGTCATTTTTTGGGTACAATCTGTACCCCTAACCGATCGAGAACTCGATCGTGCTGAGTTTACCGAATTATTTACTCAAATTGATGAATTGAGTATTAAATTAAAAACTCCCAAGATTCATCATGTGGTCATCAATTATGACCACAATGCGGCAATTTACCAAATACCACATCTCGGCTGGGGCGAGTGGCATTGTAATTATTTGTTGCTCGGTTTGCCATTACTGCAATCTTTAACTCCCGAACAATTCACCGCCACATTAGCACATGAGTTAGGACATTTAGCAAACAATGATAGTAGCTTTACTAGCTATATTTTTCGAGTGCGTCAGATGTGGGAGCAACTGACTATCGATAATAACTTATTTATTTTCCAATGGTTTTTTCGGTGGTACGAACCGTTAATTAAAGCTTATTCATTAGTGTCGGTACGCGATCGGGAATATGCCGCAGATGCTCTAGCACAACGCATGACGAGTCCAGAAATTGCCGCGAGCGATCTGATTCAAACTTATATTTATCAATATTACTTACAAACAGACTTTAATCGCCAACTCGATCGCCAAGCGCAAACATTCGCCACGCCACCAACCGATGTTGTGACCCAAATGTTAGCCGCGTTGCGTCAACCCCTCGATCCTCAAGCTGCTAGCGTGTGGCTGGGCTTGATTCTGGGACAAGCTACCGATACCGATGATACCCATCCCTGCTTGAGCGATCGATTGGCGGCTGTCGGTCATCCTACCCCGAAATCCTGGACACCACAACCGATTCTTCAGACAGCAGCCGAATACTTTTTTGGCGATCGATTGGCAGATCTTGCAGCCGAACTCGACCTCAAATGGTATGAAAGTCACACCGCAGTATGGCTGGAGCGACATCAACAAGCACAGCAACAACAAGCACATTTAGCCACGCTCGATCTTCAGATAAGTCAGGAACTAACTATCTGTGTAGCCACCGTTCGAGCTAATTTGACGACCGAATTACATGGCGAGTCAGTAGCCTTACCACTATGGCAAGAAATTCTCGCCCAAGCTCCCGAACATCCACGCGCAAATTATCAAGTTGGTAAATTTCTCGTCAATCGCGGACATTTTAGCGGCTGTTTTTACCTAGAGAAAGCGATTGAGTTAGAGCCAGATCTAGTCATATCTAGTTGTGAGGAATTATATCGATTCCACGCTTTTCAGGAGGATTTTAAGTCTGCGGAGATTTATTTAGATTGGCGACAACAGCATTTACCAAAACAATGGCGATCGAGATTAGAGCGCCAACTCGCTGCAACCGATCGATTTACCACTCACGCTCTCACAGTCGATATTCTTACCGAAATTCAGACGCAATTAACACAGTATCCGATTATCGCTCGTGCCTATTTAGTCTGTAAACCGATGCAGGTATTTAAAGATCGACCGCTATATGTCTTAGCGATCGAGTTGGTAGGTTCTAACTCTTGGCGTTGCCAGAAACAACTAGAAACCGATTCCCAGCTAGAATTCGATCTTTGTCAACAACTACAGATCGAGCTTGGTTTTATCGAGCGTCTAGTTATTGCTACCTTCACCAAGAATCGATCGCTATTTAGCGATCGTCAAGATCTCAAACTGCTTGAGAATATTCAAAAAACATCAGCAGCTCATATTTTTTAAGATTCGCATTCATCCTGATATTGGCACCATCTACTATTCATGTCCAAGCTCCCATCCAACTTTTTAACTCATTGGCTATTAATCCAAATCTTTGGCTCACTCGCTCTGGCAATTGCCACTCAAGCGATCGTAGCCTTAATAATTTTATTAGCTCACATTGATAATTTAGCCGTTATCTTATTCTTTAGATTAGGAGGCTATTTACTAAGTAGTATCATTCAAGGATATCTCCAATGGCAGCTACTCAAACAGATATTTAAGTCACTCGATCGGCAATGGATTTATACAGCAGTCGCCGCATTACCGATGACTGTTTTCAACTGGGGATTGATTCATCTCGGCATTAAAATGCTGGTATTAGATGAGGATGGGACTACGTTAATTATTTTGGCGATCGTCGGGGGAATTTGCGGTGGTATTAATGGTCGCATCATTGGCAATTGGCAAAAATCACTATTTAAAGAGCGTCTTTATTGGCGAGCGTTATGGCATGATTGGGATCGCGAACAGTTACTTGCTGGTGCGCTTAGTGGGGTAAGCACGTCGGTAATTATTAGCGGCGCAGTATTTCTATTTGGTTGGGATTGGATTGCCTCACCCCTATCGGCATTTATCTGTTCGATTTGTTTGGCGTCGATTTCCCAATTGATATATGGTCTGATTGTTGGGGATACGATTCAAGATATCTTCAAGCAAGCTAAATTAATCGAGTAGTTAACGACTATCGACCGATTGCAAAAACTTATTCGCAAACTCGATCGCATCGGCAGCATTAGCCACATTCTTAGTAATTCGAGCTACCTGAATTTCAGTCAATAATTTACCGATTGTCGGCGATGGTGGGAGTGAGAGAGCCTGCATCAGCTCGTGTCCGCTAATTAATGGCGTTGGGTGCGCGACTTGGCTATCTGGATCGAGATAGCGATCGATCAGATACTGTAAGTCTACTAATTTCACACCATTAGTCAGTGCGATCGCGATTAGTAGTGAAAAGTTACTGCCTACCGATTGAAACCAAAAATATTGCTCGCGCAAAGATAGCTCTTTACCCAGCAATTGCGGTAAATAAGTAATTAATGTACCGACCACCTGAATTTCTGCTGAGCTACATGTCAGCCGCAACATTTGGCTAGTGGCTAATTTAAGATCGGGCGATAATAGCAGCGTAAATTTGCCCAGAGAGCGACGATCGATCGAGATCGTCTGGCGCAAAGTCAGACTGAGTTCGCGATCGAGGGCGGGATATGATTGTTTAATTAACTCTGTTGCTCGATCGAATTGCTGCAATTTAGCTTCAAAATCCGCACCTACGGGTAACTCCAACCAACCAGCCAACAACGCATCCGCAACCAGTGCCGCCAACCACTGACTGCTAGCTGGTGTCTGCAATAAATACCGCAATTCTGCCAGCACCCGCTCGGCGGCAACGGTGGTTAATAAGGGTGCTAATTCCCGAATTGCGGCATGAGTAGCCGACTCGATCGTAAAATTAAGCTGTGCCCCTTGACGATAGGCTCTGAGCAGCCGTAATGGATCGTCAATGAGGTTTTCTCTGCCTACCATCCTAATAGTACGCTCCTGAATGTCCCGACTGCCACCAAACGGATCGATCGACTGTTGTGTTTGCAAGTCATAAGCGATCGCATTGAGGGTATAGTCGCGCCGTGCGAGATCTTTCCTAATATCTGCTCCATCCTGCTGGGCGATATCTACCGTCAGCCCCGGAAAGACCACCCGCGCAATCTGACGTTCCGCATCCAACAACACAAAACCCGCTTGATATGTCGTCGCCAACTGACGCGCCACTGCGACGGCATCAGTGGATATGACTAAATCTAAATCCAATTCCGCCCGAACGCGTCCCAATAAAGCATCCCGCACCGCGCCACCAACTACATACACTGGTTTTGGCAACAGATCGATGTCGAATGGTAGATTGGCTAAAAATTGCATAGAATACAAGATATCGGTTAGTCCCTAACCCCTGAAATGTCATGTGTATATGTATTAATTGCGAGTATGTCGATCGCTGCACGACCTATCATGCAGTCGAGGAACAACACCAACAACTTCATCTGACAGCTATACCTAATTTTGAGGCGACCCAACCCCAAATCAATGTTAACATCCGCACCCACGATGATGGTGTCGAAATGGAGTGGGATGTCGTCGGCTGTCTGAGCTTTGCGAAAGATACTGGCAAATGGTCGCGGCTGCGTCCGGGAGAATTGATTCCAACCTGATCTAGGCTTTAGGTATTAGGCTTTAGGCTTTAGGCTTTAGTAGAGTAATTAAAAGTAGGGTGGGCACTGCCCACCAAACAGTGTCGAGCCAGTAGGGTGGGCACTGCCCACCAAACAGGTTTCAGCCCACCAAACAGGTTTCAGGCATTATTAATAAGTGAAAGCGATCGAAAATAGGGCAGGCAGTGTTTTGGATTGACTGAAACGCTTGGCACGAGATTACCTCAGTGCCATTTAACCTTAACCCGACGATTGTGTCACAGCGATGACAATTCCTGACCAACCAAATAAGGCAACATAGTTAATTATCCAGACTGCCAGCGCAGCGCGATCGGTGTTGCCACGCCCGCTAAAAATCGCGCTAAGCTATAACAATACAAGGTCGCCCAGGATAAATCCCGACAGACCCCCGATCGTTCCACCTTTTGATAATTGGCATTTTTCAACCATGCTGCGAATCATCACTCAGCAGACTGAAGCGCAACAGGAGTTGCAGCGAATCAGTGCCCGTACCCACGACGACGCGATCGTCCACAAAGAAGCCACCGTTAATGAAATTGTCCAAACGGTCAAACGACAAGGCGACAAAGCTTTACTACACTATACGGCTGAATTCGACGGTCAAACCTTGACGGTCGATCGGTTGCGGGTCAGTGGTGCCGAATTAGATGCTGCCTATCAACAGGTGTCTAAAGAATTACTCAAAGCGATCGAACTTGCTGCTGGCAATATTGAAGCTTTTCACCGCCAGCGGGTACCCAAATCTTGGGTGACTTTTGGCGAAGATGATGTCGTACTAGGCAAACGCTACAATCCAGTCGATCGAGCAGGAATATATGTGCCTGGAGGCCGCGCTTGCTACCCCAGTACGGTACTAATGAATGCAATTCCGGCTAAAGTCGCAGGCGTGCCCCAAATCGCCATGGTGACGCCACCAGGAGCCGACAAAAATCTCAATCCGGCTGTCCTAGTTGCCGCCCAAGTTGCGGGTGTGGAGGAAATCTATCGAGTCGGTGGTGCCCAGTCGATCGCGGCATTAGCCTACGGTACGGATACAATTGCCAAAGTCGATGTGATTACTGGCCCCGGTAATATTTACGTTACCCTTGCCAAGAAGCTAGTCTATGGGACAGTCGGCATCGACTCGCTCGCAGGGCCATCAGAAGTCCTAATTATCGCCGATCGTCATGCCAATCCGATTCACGTTGCGGCGGACATGCTAGCACAAGCCGAGCATGACCCGATGGCGGCGTCAATTTTGATTACAACTGACCTCTCGTTAGCCACCGCCGTTCAAACTGCGGTCGAAAGTCAACTCCAAAATCATCCCCGCCGAACGCTAACCGAGAAATCGATCGCGCATTACGGTCTGATTATCGTCGTCGATACACTCGAAATCGCTGCTGAATTATCCGATCGATTCGCACCAGAACACTTGGAAATCAAAACTGATGACCCTTGGGAGCTGGTAAATCAGATCCGTCATGCTGGGGCAATTTTCTTGGGCAATTCGACACCAGAAGCCGTCGGCGACTATCTAGCTGGCCCGAACCACACGCTACCGACCTCTGGCGCAGCCCGCTACGCCTCGGCTTTAGGCGTGGAGACATTTATGAAGCACTCCAGTTTAATTCAATACTCTCATACCGCCCTGAGCAAAGTTGGTAATGCGATCGATGCACTTACCCAAGCTGAAGGACTGTTTTCCCATGGCGAGTCGGTCAGGTTGCGGTTGACCGATCCGACTGATGAATTGCGCGGCTAAAGTGTCATCTGGTTTAATTGCAGTTAATCAAAATTCAGGGTGGACGATCGCTGTATTTTTGCTTCCCCTTGACTCTAGGGTCGCATTCGGTACACTTACCGAGAGCCATAGCACAGCGATTAAAATCGCTGCTAGTGGTGCAAAGTCCGCCTACGCGGACTGAGATCTAGAGTGTCTTAATCGATGTGGCAACTGCTACATGGCAGTCGCCAAGTTCATTAGGACGTTCTTTAGATTAGTCCGCGTAGGCGGACTTTGCATTCCGAGCGGCGATTTCAATCGCTGTGTCCTAACAGCCTTGGCTGTTGCTATAACTACTACTGTGCCGATCGGACATCGCCCACAAATCCCTCATCCAATCGCCACAGCCACTAGGATGGCTCTGGTAAATCTAACTTTGGTGGCAACGAGCGAACGATCGGGGCTGGCTTAGGTCTATTGACTTCACTCCGGGGAGCCACCTCTGCGCCATCTCCTCCCTCCCATGCCTTCTTAACTGGTCGTGGGCTGCCGCCAACGTCATTTGATGGTCTACCACCACCTTTACGGGGCATTTTGGCGCGGATCGTCGCGACAAATTGAGCGCTGCGGATTTCAAGATTATCACCCACGCGCACGACATCAAAATCCCAAAAATTACCGACTAGCTTTTGAGCCAGATCGCCAATTAACCGGATTTTAAAATAGCGCTCCTCCTCGGTTTTTTTCTTGGGTGCTTGGCGAATTTTGACGAAGATTTCTTTGGTTTCGCGTGATTGATAGATGACTTCGCCGCGAATAGAAAAATAACTATCGGGAATACCCAAGGTTTCGATCGTGGGCATCGTGGGTACCTCTGCTGGATCGTCGCTCGATTCGCTCGGTTCGCCTTCTTCACGATCGGAGACAAGCGGCTTGATTAGCAGTTGAGGGTTCCACATCCCCATGATTTGAGCGTGGATTTTATTATCTTCTTTGCGGATGCGCGGATAAACTACCCATAGATGCGACTTTTCGAGATCGAGATGATTTTTGATCAGACTCATGATCCGACCGAGAATGACAGCATCGATCTGTGTCCCGTCGTCCGCTAGCACCATCCCCTGATTGAATTCCTCAGTCGAGGGGACATACTTGCCCAAAATCAAGCCGATCGCCCGATACTGAAGTGGCTCGCTCGCTGGTGGAATCGGTGTATTCCCCGTCAGTTGGAGCATGGGGGGCAACGGTGGATAGTCTGCCGGATCGGGCTTCTTGGGGCGTTTGATCGGCTTTGCAGGTCTAGTTGCAGCTTCTGGATGCGATGGCAGACGATCGGGAGGAAATTGTGCAGAACTCATAGAAAATGCCTTCGGACGGAGTCAAATTTTTCGATCTCCCTCTCATGGTAATCGGGATTTTCGAGACTGAATTGTCAATATTTCACCAACCGCGCAGATTGGTGATGTGGATATGAGAATCCGTCTTACATACATCATGCCCATATCCCGCTCTCAAACTACTATGTAAGCGATCGGATCTGTCTGAATGACTTTAGTTACATTTGCCTGCATAATTATTGATGCCAGCCTATTTTAGCAATTTCTGACCACGATTCATCTAATTTTTTGAATGATGTAGATTACATGGCGAGTAACAGTGGCAACTGTGCCCCTGTGAATAAGACTATGCTGACAGATCGCAAGTGAATCAAATTACCTCACTCCCAACTCCTAAATGAATTTTCAATCTGTTGTCGCTACCCTCAACCAGTTCTGGAGCCTACAGGGCTGCGCGATCGTCCAAGCTTACGATACCGAAAAAGGTGCCGCTAC